>CALMMI010000270.1 GCA_937868245.1 uncultured Ignavibacteria bacterium
CCGGCTCAACAGGTAGCACAGGGGCAACAGGAAATACAGGTTCAACTGGAGCAACGGGAAGTACAGGTTCAACAGGAGCAACTGGTGATACCGGCTCAACAGGCAGCACGGGGTCAACGGGAGCAACTGGTGATACAGGCTCAACAGGTAGCACAGGGGCAACAGGAAATACAGGTTCAACTGGAGCAACGGGAAGTACAGGTTCAACAGGAGTAACAGGTGATACCGGCTCTACTGGTAGCACAGGTACAACGGGTTCAACAGGAGCAACAGGCGATACAGGATCAACCGGAAGTACTGGGGCAACGGGTGCAACGGGAGTAACTGGAAGCACGGGTACTACGGGCGCAACAGGAGTTACAGGGATAACGGGTAATACTGGCGCAACGGGTGTAACTGGGAATACAGGAAGTACTGGTAGTACTGGCACAACAGGAACAACTGGTGTTACAGGTAACACTGGAGCAACTGGCGCTACAGGAACTACAGGATCAACTGGCTCAACTGGAAGTACGGGTGCTACAGGAGTAACTGGTGTTACCGGACCTACCGGACTAGGGACAATTTGTCCTTCCGCTACAACTAATTACATTCCTTTCTTCACAAACTCAACAACAATTTGTAATTCCATTATGTACCAAAACGGTACTGGAATTGGTATCAATACAACAAATCCTCAAGCAACATTGCATATCTCTAATAATGGTACAACATTGAATGGAACTGCCATGAGTAATACGGTAAGATCTTATGCTGGCTCTTTAGGGACAAGTGCAACAAATGATTTAATGGTAGCAAGTTTTGGGTTTGGTTCAGCTAATAACTCGGCATTAGGTATTCGAGCATATAGAACTGCAAATGGTGCCGATTGGACAACTACAGCTATTGGATTAGAGATGGATGTTGATAATACAAAAGCAGCCGGAGCCGGTATTTGGTTAAACGCTAATAGTAATGTTGGTATAGGCACTATAACTCCAACTGAAAAATTGGAAGTGGTTGGTAATGTAAGATTTAGTGGAGCATTAATGCCTAACAACTTACCAGGTAATACGGGAGATATTCTTACTTCTCAAGGACCTGGAGTGGCGCCAATTTGGAAAACTCCTGGTTCAATTATTAAAGCATCAGGTGTAAATTCAACCAGAACAACAATCAATTCCGGTACTTACACAGATATTACAGGCTTGGTTCAAACGGTAACATTATCTCAAGCATCAATTGTATTTATCAGCACTTGGGGTGCATTAGAAACATTCTCAACTTCAAGTTCTGGAGGTAGCGGAACACGAACGTCTGTAATTAATGCAACAACAAATACTCGATTAGCGGAAGAAACCGTTGACGTAAACAACACGGGAGGATTTACACAAGTTGTATTGCCGTTCTCGATAAACACATTCCAAAGTTTACCTGCTGGTACTTATACTTTCAAAGTTCAATCGCAAAAATACATTGGGTCGAATTTTTATGCTGGAGGATCCTCTACTTCTTTAGCTAATGAAGGCTCAATGACGATTCTCGTTATTCCACAATAATGAAATCCATAAAACGATAATAAAAAAAGGAGACAGTTGTCTCCTTTTTTTATTATCGTTTGCAGCTATTTTTATAATCGCAGAACTTGCACCGCGCTTCATCTTCAGTCATAGTAAATGGTATTTCATCGTTAAGCATATTGTCAACCATCTCAGTTAAACTCAACTCAAAGTCATGGATAAGTTGTCGGTCGAGTACCGATTCTTTGACCACAATAAGCGGATTATAATAATCTACTGCACGATTGCGTAACCAATAAATACCGGAAATCAATCCTTTCACATGAGGCTTATCTTTTGAAAACATCCAAGCATACATCAATAACTGAAACTGCTTTGCATTTTTGGGGTCTGAAAGTTGAATACTATTGACTTCGTTAATCGTTAATGCCGACTTTTTACCGGTCTTATAATCGGCTATACGGAACACACCATCTACCTCATCTATTCTATCCGCTATTCCTTTGAATTTCACTTGTGCGCCTCTTACTTCTAATGTGCCATTCAAATCAGACTCTAAGGCGTGCACTAACATGGAATGCCCCTCACTTAAGTAAGCCATTTCATTATCCAAAAAGAGTAAAACCAATTTCACCGATACCCGATAAAGTAAATAGTTCTTTCCGGCCAACAGTTTCGTATCGAAGCCTTCTTCAATATGCTGCTTTACATAGGCTTCGATTTTGTCTTTATCTTTCATAGCCTTCACCACATCAACAGTAATTGGCATTCCAACATGAGGCGCATACAATTGCTCTAAAGCATAATGCACAGCAGAGCCCAATAAATCCGATTCAATATTTTCTCCCAAATCCTCAGCCGACTTCACGCCCAACACATACTTGTAGTAAAACTGCAAAGAACAATTGTTGTAAATATTCAACCCCGAAGGAGAAAGTCCTTTATGGGTAAGGGTATATTTCAACCGTTCCATGATTTCAGGCGATTTCTGAATAGCAATGAATGGGTCAGCAGTATCAATGCCTACCGTACTTACCACTTCATGCGTTATCACTTCTATATTCGGCAAACCGGCTAATTGCATTTGAAGTTGCAATAAAAACCGACTAGGCTCCCCACCTGCAAAAGCATCTTGATTGGTATTATAAAATAAATGCAACGTATTGGACCGATGAAACAAACGATAAAATAGGTATGTGCTAATCGCATCTTTTTCAATTGGTGGAGTGAGGTAATTAATCCGCAGCTCAAATGGAATATAGCTATTGCCGGAAGAGTTTGCAGGGAAGACACCTTCATTCAACGAGAATAAAAATACCTGTTCGTAGTCCAAGTTTCGGCTTTCCATAATCCCCATAATCTGTAATCCTTTATTCGGATCCACATCGAAAGGTAAACTGTGTGTTTGAAGGGCATCTATCAATAACAAGAAATAGTCTTCTACCAA
>CALMMI010000271.1 GCA_937868245.1 uncultured Ignavibacteria bacterium
AAAAGTCTAAAATTAATAATTTGACTTGGATATAAAAGAACGCTTTTGTATGTTAGTAGTTAGATTTGTGTGGAATTTTTTCCACAGTTGATGATATGGTTATCTCAAGATGTTACTAATCGGTATGGATTCATATCTTTCACATTCACTATAAGCAATGAATTTATCGTTACTAATTGGTGCCTTGGTAGGGTTTGTTCTTGCGGTTGCCCCGGGTCCTGTTGGAGTCACTGTATTAAAAGCAGGGTTACGTGGTGACCGACGCGGAGGTACATTAATCAGTCTGGGAGCTTCTGTACTTGATTGCTTCTACAGTTTGATTGCCATGTTAACCGCTTCGGTGTTTTTTAGTTCGCTGCAAACTCTTTTTGTAAATCATCCCGTTGTAATTTTTATTTTTCAAGTGGCTTGCGGTGCTGCTATGATTATGTACGGTGTTTACCAATTCCGTTCAAGTAGCAAACCAACAAACGTTTCAGTTCCAAGTTCTTCGTCGTTACGGACTATTATTTCCAATCTTCAGAAAAACGGACCGTTTTTGTTTGGTGTAGGAATTGCCTTGGCAAATATTGCAAACCCTACTTTCCTGCCTTCCCTTACCTCCACTGCTATGCTCGTGCAGCATTCTTCTCTTGTTGATTCTACACTAACCGATAGCATTCTGTATTCTATTGGTTTTGGTATAGGAAATTTTGGATGGCTTTATGCACTCTTACGGGTTGTATCACACTACAAAGAACGATTCTCCCCATCGATGACTGTTACAATTCATCGTTTAGCTGGTGCTACAATGATTGGAGCCGGTGCACTTCTTGGGTATCGTGTACTCCTCTTTACAAAATGGACAGAATTACTGCGCTTTGTATTTGCCGTGTAACTCTCCCGTTCTACTAAACGAATACTACGAATCACCATTACTCATCTGAGCATTCCATCATTTATCAAAGCATCTACCACCATTGACTCAAGCGGCTGTCTGTCTGTTGCAGAGGTTATCCACGCAGTTTTGCCTGATGCAGCATCTATCATTTTGATGTCGTACCGTCTCCAGGGTACTTCGGTAGTATATCCTCCTTGAGTTTCCGTAATGCTCTTATCTACTATTACTGTATCACCTTTCTTGGTAACTTCCTTTTCTTTTTTGTGTGTTGTTGTTGTTTCAAGGGGAACTTGCTGAATGTTTGTTCCTTCAGCAGCCACAGTAATCCGTAACATCCCGTCGATTGAATTTGCTTTCATAACCTGCTCGCGTTGATCATCTGTCCATGTTCGGGTAGGAGGCATAAATTTGATTGCCGACAACGCCCTAATACCATTATTTTGTAATAAATCAACAAAACGCTGCTCAATTCGATATCCCTGCTGCCA
>CALMMI010000272.1 GCA_937868245.1 uncultured Ignavibacteria bacterium
TGCTAATAGAGAAACTACTTTTGAATCATAAACCGCTTACTGAAAATTTCACTCGGTGTCTTTAGAATCAGGAAGTAAGAACCGCTTGGTACATACAGCAAATCTGCATCAAATGAAAAAAGTCCTGGAGTAACATCCTTCGAGTTGTATATTGGGGAAACTATTTTTCCTGACTCATCAACAAGGTACAACGATGTTTCACCACGCTCACTCAGTTGGTATTCAATTGTGGAAGTAGTAACTGCGGGATTGGGATATGCACGGATTAATGCAGCCGCAGCTGTTCTTTTTATAAGCCGTACTGTATCACCTTCTTTACAGACTCCAACAAGATTCACATTACCGTCTTTCGTTAGGATTTTTACACGATTAGTTTCGTTCCATAGAAAAGATTGAATAGTAAGCGGGGATCTCTCAGCATCGCCAAGTTTGGCGGTGAACTCCATTTCTGCCAAAATCCCCGCCGTATCTTTTACATCGCCTTGGATAGTTAACTCACCTTTGTTTCCGGTTCGTCTATATGTATATTTTGAACCTATCGGTTCTAAAATTGAAGCATTAAATGTGATAATTGCTGTGAACGAGCGGGCAGAAGTTTCAAACAAATGATTCGATTGCTGCAATAGTAAAGGAATCTTGATTGTTTCACCAATTTGTGCTTCTACAGACGGAATTGTAATTAATGAACCAAAGCCACTCGAACGGATGATTTGTGAAGCATTATACCAAAATCCTATTGAGTTGACGGATTTATCTTGTGTAATGCGTCCGATTGCTGTTTGACTTACTGTACCTCGAATTGAATTTGTTCCGTTAGTGGACATACCGCCGCCACTTCCCATAACATTTCGCTGAATCGTTTGTGCCGAGCACAATCCGCTACATGTTACGAGCATAACAAGGAATGTTTTCATAATTTTTTTCATTTAATTAAGATGCAATTGTAAAAAAAATTATGGTTGGATTACGGTAATATCAAAGTTAACTGCTGCCGGATTGACTGCTCCGTTTGTAGCATTCACAAATTTAATCCGTACATTATCAGCTGCCGACACACGTACTGAGGCTACAACTACTCCGTCCTCCATATCACCACGAGGTGAAATATATACTGTACTTCCCACTACTGCACCTGTTACTGCAACATTCACATAAGCAGTTCCACCGGCAGCAGGTAGATTAGCGCAATCCACTGCTTGATTTAATAATTGTACTATTTTCTTACCCCAGGAGAGACCGCCTGTACCATCATTTGTAAGAATGGAATTTGCTCCGCCCTGCCCGGTAGGGAGCGTATAGGTAATATCGGCTGATTGCGTTGCTGCTTTGAAAGCAGTGTAATTTGTACCTGCAGCCGGAAACGCACCTGATGCATTTTGTGCTTCGTAAAATCTTATTTCGCTTGATAGATTTTTATTGTTTGCGAGCCATAAATTTGAATTGCCAAAAACAACTACATCCGGTGCATCAATATCCATTGGTAACGTTCCTGCAGCATTGTTAGCATTATAACCTACAGATCTATGTGAATTTGAATTAAGTGTAAGCCCTCTTCCTCCAAGAATGGAAGAGTAATCGCTAAATACACTGTTACTTTCGCCTCCCCCTACAAATGATCCGATTGTACTTACTACATTCGAATTTCCGCCCGCTATTGTAGAGTAAGCATTACTTGCATCATTGTTATACCCACCGCTTACAGTTGAGTAACTACCTACAGATTTATTATTAGCACCACCTCCGATTGTTGATGCACCTCCACTTGCTACTTGATTTGCAGCAGTACGGATCATTTGCCAATCCACTGCATTTGTACCGCGTTTATTACCTCCGCTGATAGCATTATTAGGAGTTTGAGCCAGTACAGCCCCTGTCCCTTTTGGAGTGAATGCCGCATCAACATTCGTAGCAGCATTTGTAGCAAGAAATTGAACAACAGGCGTAGTTGTATTTGGTGCTGCCGAGTTTACCGATTCTGTAAAATTTATCAAAGCATTTGGAGTTGCCCATGATAGGTTTCCACTTCCGTCATTTTTCATAAAGGTATTAGCACTTCCTTGCGAAGTAGGAAGCGTGTAAATCACATCTGCCGACATTGTTCCTGCTTTGAATCCTGTATAATTTATTCCTCCGGCAGGGAAGTAGGAGCTTCCTGTCTGACCTTCGTAAAATCGGAATTCGCGGGCTACTCCGTCGGTACTGCCCAAAGCGAGATGAGTATTACCAAATACTGAAAGTTGAGGAGATTGCAAATTCATTCCGTATCCGGTTGTATCACCGTTAAAAGCAAATGTACCGCCTGCTGTTGGTAAGATTGCAAGACGTGTACCACCGGGTATTGCCGAACCTGTTGCTTGAGATGCATTTCCACTTCCACCGCTTGTAACTGAAAAGTTACCTGTTGCACCGTTGTTTGTCCCACCGCCTACGGTAGATCCGTTGCCTGAAGCTGTATTTGTGTTACCACCGGAAACAGTGGTATAGCTTCCACTAACGGTGTGTTGGTAACCGCCTGCAATAGTTCCATAAGCGGCTGACAGTGTGTTTCTCTCACCACCTGCAATAACACTCGGTCCGTTTGTTAAGCTATTAAGATAGCCGCCACCTATAAATGAGTAACCGGCAGTTAATGTATTGTTCGCACCGCCAACAATGCCGGAAGATGACCCTGAAAGAGTATTATTTCCTCCACTACCGAGGAATGATTGAATGCCGCTTGCAACTTGTGAAGCCGCACTACGAATTATTTGAAAATCTACTGACCATGACCCGCGTTTATTTCCACCTGCTGCTGTATTATCAGGAATCTGAGCCATAAGCGAGCCATTACCTTTTGGTGAAAGAGAAATATCTACACTTCCACCCGCATTATTAGGTGTTAGCTGTACTACCGGAATCCCGCCATTTGGACCTGTGTTATTTACAGATTCAATAAAATTGAGAAGTCCGTTTGTTGCCCAGGATAAGTTACCGCTTCCGTCGTTTTTCAGTAAAGTGTTTGCACCTCCCTGTGCAGTTGGGAGCACGTATGTAATGTCAGCTGTCTGTGTTCCTGCTTTGAATGAAGTAAAGTTTGTGGAGGCAGTCGGGAAAGCACCGGATGTGTTCTGTGCTTCATAAAAGCGTAGTTCGCTTGGTGTGTTCTTATTATTAGCGAGCCAAAGATTTGAATTTGCAAATACTGCTACATCAGGTGCATCTATGGTCATTTGTAATGATCCTGAAGAGTTATTGGAATTAAACCCTACTGAGCGTTTTGCAAATGAACTTAATGTTAGTCCGCGTCCACCAAGAATAGCAGAGTAGTCACCGTCATTCCAATTTGCATATCCCCCAAGGGTTGCTGATACTATACCTGTTGCTGTGTTTCCACCTGGTGACACCCCGTTATCACCACCGCCCCCCACAAAAGAGCTAATGCCGCTTGCTAAGTTCGATCTTCCGCCTGCAACTGTAGCATAGGAATTTTGAACTCCGTTAAAATATCCACCTGCTACTGTTGCATAGGTGCTAATTGCAGAATTACCATAACCGCCACTGATAGTTGTGTATTGGTTTGTAGCATTATTGCTGTATCCGCCTCCGATATGGGAACCGGTACTGCTTGCCGTATTACCATCACCACCTGATATTGCGGAATATGATCCACTTGCAAGGTTGCCATTACCCCCGGCCACTGTAGCTGCTTGAGCGGTTGCATAATTTACATTTCCTCCGGCGACAGTTGCATAATTTGCACT
>CALMMI010000273.1 GCA_937868245.1 uncultured Ignavibacteria bacterium
GAATTTATCGCCATAGCTCGGACGTAGGAAAGAACGGTTTACCGTTAATCGAAATGTATGGTCTTGGATTGGAGTATAAACGATTCCTCCTTTGGGAGAAAACTGGCTTTCAACGAAAGTTGAACGGTCGTATCTGGCAGCTCCGATCAATTGCAGGTTATCTAAGAGTTTATATTCAAACTGACCATAAAACCCGCTGAAATTATTATGCAAATCATCAGGTGAAAGAAGAGGGGAAGCACCTACTGTTGTAGTATTTACATGTTGATACTCATGTGAAGCTCCTAAAATAAATCGGAGCTTTTCGTCGATAAAAGAGTCGTTCCATTGAGCATCAACAATACCAACATCTGAACGCTCGCTTGAAGTAGCGTTTGCATTCATTACTATATGAGGTGACAGAGCATTTCTGCGGCTCCAATTTGCCTGGACATTCCAATTTTTTGAATTATAAGCGAGACGTGCATACGGCTTTTCTACATCATTAATTAAAATACGTCCTGTAGTATTAACAAAATACTCACCACCGTATCGTGAAGCACCAATTTCTGCTGTAATTACTTCATCGGAGGATAAATTGTAATCTACCCGGGCAGTTCCTGAAATGCTCTCTGCAATGTCGTTTGCAGCGATAAGATTAGCAATGTTCCCTATACTGTCAACGCCTGCACGTCTATTTCTTCCATCGATAACATCAGGTGCAAGTCCTGAATATTCTAAAGAACCATGGTCTGCATGGGAAGAAATAGTATCACGAGATGATACCCAGGCTTGTCTCTGGCGGGAATAATTTGCTGCAACTTTATATGATAAGTTATCACTTATTTCACCTGCATGGCGTACATTCCCTCGAAATGTTCCGTACTCGCCACCTGTAACCGAAAGTCGTGTACCGATAACATCACGAGGAGCATTTGAAGAAATATTGATAACACCGTTATAGGCATTTGCACCGAAGAGTGCAGAGCCCGGACCGCGAACAACTTCGATTTTATTGACATCTGAAAGTGTTGTTTGGAATGAATTCCATTCTACCAGATTCAAAAGGGGAGTGGACACATCACGTCCGTCTAATAATACAAGAACTCTTCTGTTGATAGAATTGTTGAAGCCGCGAGTATTGACATTAAAATCATTCATACCGGATTGAACTACATCAACACCCGGGAAATTATCTAATGTTTTGGCGAGCTGACCGTGAGTATTAGCACGTTCGATTTCAGAGGGAAGAACAACGGAAATTGAGGCGGGAGCGTCGGTAATTTTTTGTAAGCGACGGGCAGCACCATATACGGTAACTTCAGAAAGTCGAACATCGGATTCATCAAGTTCAATATTCAGAGTTACTGTTTCACCCGATTTTACAATAACCTTTTTGGAAGTTTCTTTATATCCCGGACCTGAAAAAATAAGTGTTTGTTCTCCGGGACGTACTACCGACAACGTATAGATACCTTGAATATTCGTTGTTGTCCGAAGTTTTTGATCCTTTACACGAACCGTAACAGCAGACGCTGCCGAGGAATCCTTACCCGAAACTTTACCTGTAATACTACCTGATTGAGCAGAAACTGTAGTGATTACAGCCAGCATCAATACCAAAGAAGAAACAACGTTTCTCATACATTCTCCCGCTATAATTTATAAATAATAACAACGGAGGAAGGTCAATTTTGAAATTTATATTTTATTATTCAGGACTTTTCCAAAAACCCTCTTTAAGGTGTTTTTTGGTTTTGAGCGACATCACTTTTCGGAAGGCAGTAGTCATCAATCCCGAGCCAATAACAGATTGACGGAACTTGTATGCATCACGCAAGGAATACGCTTTGCCATCCAATATCCACTGGAGGAAAATTCCGTCGGAAATTCCAAGTTCAAGCCGGGAAAACGATACAGCGTCAACCTCAGTAAATGCTCTTACCTTTTTGAGCTGCCGGGTAACATCTGCACCCAAATCTGCAAGTGTTTGCTTCATTTTTCGGATTCGTTCTAGGAAGTGCTTGTCATCACTTCTTAGGGCATGTGCCCAAAATTCGAGCAAAATTGCAGCATATTGAGCGTGTGTTTCATAGAAATCGATTGCAGTATCTATAAGTGCATCCGCTTTTGAAACAGGGTTGTTGTGCTCTGCCGCACTTGCTGTCATTTGAGCCTCGAAATCATCCATCCATTTGTCGTACACTGCAAGAAACAATTCATCTTTTGTGCTAAAGTACTCGTATACCGTACCTTTGCCTATACTTGCAAAATCTGCAATATCCTGAATCTTTGCAGCATGAAACCCCTTTTGCCCGAATATATGAATTGCAGCTTTAATGATAGCTTCTCGTTTGGCATCCCGTCGTTTGCTTGCTTCCTGTTGCTTCGTCATTATGAATAATAATAAATTGACCGACTCGTCGGTCGGCAAAAATACGAAATAATTGAATGTAGAAAAAGAACGATTGTAATCGTTCTTGATAAAATTAGGCAATAGTGGTGAATCATCCGAAGTTTTTTTGGGGAAACTGTCGGTTGAAGTGGAATAATAGGGAGGCGAGATTAATTGATAGCAGTTTTTCTGCTGTAGATTAATCGTTCACTTTTGCAAAACCATTATTTTCTGTACGTCATTATATATTCCTGCATTTATCCGGCAGAAATATACTCCTGTAGGTAAATCCAAATCAATTGAATATTCACCGGCATCAAATTCATTGTCTGCAAGTACTTCTTTCAATGTTCCGGTATAATCGTACAGTTCAAGACGTACTTTTCCCGGTAAGCCTACACCGAAGTTAACTTTGTTAGAGGAGGAATTTAGGTAGTTGTATTTTCCTGTGCTGCTGACACTACGAATTGCTTTGGCGCAATATTCACCTAACTGTACTATATTTCCTCGAGCAATAGTAGCAATACATGATTCTACTGTTGAAGAGTCAATCGTTAAGCTAATAGGAATTAATGTGTCTGTAGTTTGAGGTAAAAAAGAATTGAATCTGATAATTATATCACCATTCTGACCTGTACCTCGTATTAACAATTTTCCGTTTTGTTCAATGGGAGGTATAGCTAATGTAACGTTTGAAGTTTGGATGATAGAATCATATTTTACTGTTAAATTATCATATCCAAGATGAGCATTCCAAGAAATTACATTTTGAGGAATATGTAAAGATGTTTGAAAAGATTTACCTGGAATAATCGATACTATAGGAGGAGTGAGAGTAAAGATTTTTTCATTTACCGGATTGATTGCTACCATTACAGTGTCAGTAGTTTCACAACCTCCTGAATTCCTTACAGTAAGAATGTAGGAAGTTGTTGAAATAGGGCTAACTATTGTTTGGCTCTCGTTTGGAGTCATTAATCCTTCAGTTGGAAACCAAGAATAAGTATTCCCGATTACCGATTGAATCCCGATAATTTCCTTGTCTCCTGCACATATAAATTTGTCCTCACCTGCATCAGCAAAAGGTGGCGGTACAACATTAACGGTTACTTCAGCTGAATCAATGCACTCACCGCTGGAAACTATAACTTTATAAGTGGTTGATGTTAGCGGAGTAGCAGTAGGGTTTGAAATTTTAGGGTTATCTAATCCTATAGATGGCGACCATTGGTAATTACTACCTCCACTTGAAGATAATTTCACAGATGAAC
>CALMMI010000274.1 GCA_937868245.1 uncultured Ignavibacteria bacterium
AACTTTCAAAATTGTTACAACATATTTTTTCACTGTTTGCGATTGCCCGCCGGCAGCAGCACCAACCATTTTAAAAATATGTTCTGCAAGGAAATTATCACTGTTTTTATTGAGCAAACTTATAATTTCAGCAATCGGACGTTTGAATTCAGCTATTTGCTGAGCTGATTGCGGTTTGGCTTGCATACCGATTCCACCGGAAACTTCCACACCTCCGGATACAAGACGATTCCTGAGAGTTCCGGCTGCAGCAAGTTCGGGTTTTTTTATCACAAAATAACTTGTATGAAGTCCTCCACGCCCAACAGAGCCCCTGGCAACAAATTGTTGTGTTCCGTTCGGGAGTGTTTGAGAATTAACGCTAAAAGCAGCCATACGGGGTGCTTTTGCTCCACGTCTCTTTCCCCCTCGTGGAGCAGGAGGCGCATCACCCAGATTATGTATATCCTCAAAAGGGTTATAGGGAGAATTGTCTAAAGATGCACGACGTTTGGAATGGTTCGATTTCTTAACAACTGTTTTTTTGGGAATTACCTTGGCTTTTTTGGTGCCGTGTTTAGCAAATACTTTTACTTTTGCAGGCTTTTTGACAGGCAGTGTCTGTACTGTCTTTTTGGAAAGTGAAGCAGTTTTCGTAGCAGATGTAATCCGTATCTTAGCCGGGGCTAGAGCTTGAGCAGAATTGACAATCGAGAACGCATCTGACGGGGGAAGTGTTTGAACATGAATAGGATTACCCGGACTTGCCATCACCGTCACTGTATTACGGTTGATTCCAAGTGCGGTTATCGGGGGCATCGGCTCTACAATTTCATGATCTCCGCTATATACATGTCTTTCGGTCAGATTATCGAAATATGTTCCGTCCCCGTAGATTGTCCCTGTGATTCTTTTTACACCTTTTTTTGTTATTTGGTCTGCAAGCTCTTCAATATCGGTAGTGGTTAAAAGGGCATCGCCATGACCTACCAGATAGAGATTTCCGTTTATAACCCCATTTTGAATCGGCGCATCTGCGTAAACTGTAGTGGGTACTCCGTAGCTACCGCCAAGAGTTGCAAAAGCAGCAAATGTAGAGAACAGTTTGGTTGTGGATGCAGGTGTAAGGGGTGCATAAGGGTTTCTCTCAAAATATGTTTTATGAGAATCCATCGAATATACCTTTAACGAGTATTTCGCTCCTGCGCCTAATTTTGCTTTCGAGAGAATTTGTTGCAACCGGGCTTGAAGAATTCCAATTGCAGCTGCGCTGTCGCGACTGGTATAGCTTGAAGATAAAGATTCGGCAATTGACTGAATTTTTGGTTCGGAATCCGGTTGTGAATTACAAAGAACTACATTCACTAACAATAATATAATGACGTGCCGAGTAAATTTCAGCATACCTTTTTTCTCCGTATGTTTTGTAAGAATTTGGTGGGACAGAATCTATCCTTCGAGCTGCATTTCGAGGGATATAGCAGATTTCTCCTACAAAAATACTGCTAAATCTATAAATTATTACCATGTTTAGTGTGATTATTTGCCTACTTTCAGAATTGCTCCTTCGGAATGACTTGAAAATTCTGGTGCATACATGGATTGAATCGTGGATATTCCCGATGAAAAAGTACCGTCGTGCGTTACTCGCAAAGGGTATTCGAGTGAATACACACCTTTGGGCATCCATCCTATAAAAAAGTTCATGGATGCATCACGGGGAGATTGGTAATACCCAAGTCCATCTTGCCATTTATAGCCTGATAGCTGCGTTAATTGTTCAAATCCTGCTCCCCGCATGTCTTTTAGATGGATATATTCCATATCACGGTCAGTTCTGAGTTCCAATTTTACTACGATTACATCACCTACTTTAAGAGGGGTTTCAGGGGTTATTGAAGTAAGTTCAAACCCGTTATCGGTTGTTGAACGTTTAAATATCTTTCTGCCGAGAGATAATGGGGAGGTATTGGGAGTAATTTTGTTAAGCTGTTCATAATATTGCCAGTACATTCCGCCCCAGGCAATACCTTTGGTGGATTTAGACAGCGAAATATCACCCATTTGCGGTGTGATTTCTGTTGGGTTCCATGATGTTTTGAAATAACCAGTACCTGCTTCGGGTTTTGCTTTATCCGAATTTTCAGTTTCAAGGGTTTTGCCGCCGAGTGTTATTGAAACCTGTTCATTAGTTTCCAGCCAATCTGTTCCACGACGCAAAAGTGCGTAACATGCTTCTGCGGTTGCTTTTGTAGTTTTCCAATCTTGCACTTGCTTTTGTTTCAGAAGCCATACTTTTATCAGTTCAACTGATTTGTTGTCGCCGGTTACTTCGTCGAATGCTTCCATAAGTAGTGCCTGAGTTTCGATTGGTGCATTATACCACATCCAACCTGCTTCATTGCTTTTCCAATACATACCAAGTTCTTCGTTTTGCAAGGCACGTTCTTTGGCTGAACCTATTATTTCTTTTGCGGTTGATTTTTCGCCGAATCTATTGAGAGCAAGTGCAATCATTGCCT
>CALMMI010000275.1 GCA_937868245.1 uncultured Ignavibacteria bacterium
AGGAAGTAGGCGGAGAGGCACACGGGCTTAAACGTACTCTCGGAGCGCCAAGTTTGGTTGCTCTCGGTATCGGTGCAATCATCGGTGCAGGACTATTTTCTATCACCGGAGGAGCTGCAGCAAACAATGCGGGTCCGGCGGTAACTATTTCTTTTATAATTGCTGCCATTGCATGTGCATTTGCAGGTTTATGTTATGCAGAATTTGCCTCGATGATTCCTGTTGCCGGAAGTGCCTATACATACTCTTATGCAACAATGGGAGAGTTTATTGCATGGATTATCGGGTGGGACTTGGTGCTTGAATATGCAGTCGGTGCAGCAACAGTTGCAATCAGCTGGTCACGCTATTTAGTTAAATTTCTTGGTTATTACGACATTCATCTCCCCGCTTCGATGACGCTCTCGCCGTGGGCTACGGCAACCCTGCCGGATGGCTCTGTAGTCCATGGGATGATAAATCTTCCGGCTGTATTTATTGTGGTTTTAATGTCATTACTTCTTATAAAAGGAACAAAAGAATCTGCAACTGTAAATGGTGTAATCGTAGCTTTGAAAATTGCGGTTGTATTAATCTTTATCGGACTAGGTTGGGGATATATCAACCAGGCTAACTATACACCGTATATCCCAGCAAATACTGGTGAATTCGGCTTCTTCGGATGGAGCGGAATCGTTCGTGCTGCCGGAATTATCTTCTTTGCATATATAGGATTCGATGCTGTTTCTACAGCGGCGCAGGAAGCGAAGAACCCAAAACGGGACATGCCAATCGGTATTTTGGTTTCCCTTGCAATCTGTACAGTCCTCTATATCTTATTTGCGCATGTTATGACAGGCGTTACGAGCTATACAAGTTTCAGAGGTGCAGACGGTATTGCTCCTGTTGCCGTTGCTATTGACCACATGGGCGAAGTTGGAGCAAACGGTATTGTTACACCTGCATTTCCGTGGTTGAACAAAGCTATTATCATTGCAATTTTGGCTGGATATTCTTCGGTAATTATGGTGATGCTCATGGGGCAAACACGGGTGTTTTTCTCTATGTCCAAAGACGGTTTGCTTCCGAAGATTTTCTCCGAAGTTCATCCTAAATTCAGAACACCGTGGAAATCAAATATACTATTCATGATTTTTGTAAGTTTATTTGCTGCCTTTGTACCATCAAATATTGTAGGAGAAATGACCAGTATCGGTACCCTCCTTGCGTTTGTACTTGTATGTGTAGGAGTTATAGTTCTGCGTAAAACTCAACCGAATCTCCCGAGAGCTTTCAAAACACCGCTTGTTCCACTTGTACCAATACTCGGAATCCTTGCATGCTTTGCAATGATGGCTTCGCTCCCTTTTGAAACATGGGTGCGTCTCATCCTCTGGTTGGCTCTCGGATTCGTTATTTATTTCGGTTATAGTGCCAAAAACAGTAAACTTCGCAATGGCAAAGCATGATTTTTTGGTTCGGTTCGTCTAATCGTAATGTCTGGCTTGTTCTTCGGTATCAAGTCAGACATTTTTTTATTGATTACTTGACAGTCTGAAATCCCCCTTAATCCCCCTTTATCAAGGGGGAGACAAGAACCTTAACAAAGGGTAGATGAAAGGATGCAAGTATGTTTCTTTAAATAAATGCCCTACGTCATCCCCTTGTTAAAGGGGATTGAGGGGATTTCTTACAGCATATATATTCATACTCATCACTGATTTTCTATGACATTTCTCAATCCATTTGTTCTCATAGGTCTTGCGGCGGCAGCGATACCCGTTCTTTTGCATTTGCTTAATTTGCGGAAGCTCAAAACCATTGAGTTCTCCACCCTTCGTTTTCTGAAAGAACTCCAGAAAACCAAGATTCGCCGGTTGAAACTTCGCCAAATTATCCTGCTTATTCTTCGTACGCTTATAGTAGTGTTCACCGTTTTGGCTTTTTCACGTCCTGCAATTAAAAGTACGTTACCGGGTTTGGGTACTCATGCCAAAACAAGTGTGATTATCCTGTTGGATAATTCGTTCAGTATGGATGCATCCGACGAAGGTGGTAACCGCTTCAAGCAAGCGAAGAACTCGGCACTTTCCATTATAACCGCTCTGAAGGACGGGGACGAAGCGGTTGTACTGCCAATGAGTTCACCCAATGAAAAGAAGCCTGCTTTCTCACGGAATTTCACGCTGTTGAAAGAAGAAATCAATAAACTCCCGATTGCATTTTCTGCAGCCCAGCTCGAATCTTCGATGCGAATCGCCTCAACTACACTTGAAGCCTCCAATAATATTAACCGCGAAGTGTATATCATATCAGATGTACAACGTAATGGGTTTACTGAAAATCTAAAGGACTCAATCCGTTCCTTTGATGACCGTGTAGCAGTATTCGCCCTTCCTATCGGTGGGCGTTCAGGTGCATTGGAGCAGGATATTTCGGTTGATACATTGAATATCCTTACAAGGATTTTCCAGGCTGAAAAACCCGTTGAGGTAGAGGCACGGTTGCGTAATTCAAGCACAAAAGATGCTAAAGGTGTTGTAGTGAGTATGCTCTTTAATAATGAGCGTGTTGCCCAACGTACTTTGGATATTCCCGCCGGGGAAGTTCGGTCAGTTCAAATTGCCGCCCCGCCGCAAAAGCGCGGGATTACCAAAGCAACAATAGAAATCGAAAATGACGCATTGGATCAGGACAACCGCCGATACTTCGGGTTTTCTATTCCGGCGATGCCCAATATTACTGTAATTGGTGCACCTCAAAACACAAAATTCATAACACTTCTTTTCTCGGATAATACTTCGGCTGCTGTAAAAACGTTCGGACCGCAGGATATTTCGAGTGTAAATTTTGCTGAGTACGATGCAGTAATAGTTACCGGAGGTTTACGGCAAAGCGAGGCTTCACGTCTTAACCAATATGTACAAAACGGAGGTAGTGCATTCATTTTTGCGGATGGTTCCGAGGAGTTTCAGGCATTCAGTGCTTCGCTTGCGCAATTAGGTTTTGCAGGTGTTAGCGAACAGTCGTTCTCAACTGACCAACCCGCAGGTTTTACTTCGGTCGATAAACAACATCCGTTATTTCAAGGAGTGTTCAAGGGTACTACCGACTCAAAATCAATAGTAGAATCTCCTAAAATGACAAAGGGCTTCCCTGTTAATGGCGGTCAGACATTGATTGGTATGCCGGGAGGAGCGTTTCTTTCTGAAACCAAACGTGGCGACGGTAAAATCCTCTATTGTGCCGTTCCTCCTAATGCCGAATGGAGTAATTTCCCGTTTACAGGTATCTTCCCTACTATTTTGTACCGCTCGGTGGTGTATCTTACTTCCCGTGAGGAGCTTGGTGCAGATGCAACAGTCGGGACAGCCCTTACTCTTTCCCTTCCTAAACGATTTGCTGCAGGTGGTAACTTCAAAGCGTTGGACGCTAACAATACCGAGTTTTTCCGACAGGCTGCCATGCTGCCGAGCGGGGCAAGTCTGCCGCTTGGGATGCTTAACCAGCTTGGTGTCTATCAGATATTTACAGCAGAAGGTAAGCCTGTTACAAAAGTGTCGGTAAATTTCCCTGCATCGCAGGGTATGCTTTCGTTCCTGAATAAAAGTG
>CALMMI010000276.1 GCA_937868245.1 uncultured Ignavibacteria bacterium
TTGAACCAACATTAATTGTAGTGTTTTGGATGAGTGTTCCACCCAGAATAACAGAATCTGTACCTATATTTGTCAATCCATTAACTGCTTTTACAAGAGAACCAACATTTGTCCAACTCATAACTCCGGCAGAAGTACTCGTAAGTATTTGACCTGTATTTGGACCCACTGTCGGCAACATATAGTTTATATCGAAGGTTTGAGGTCCTGCTCTGAATGAGGTATAACTACCACCATTAGCGTTAGGTTCGTAAAAACGAAGTTGGTTCGCAGAATTATTAGTATTTGTAAGTTGAACATTACCTGTGCCGCTCTTTTCGAATATGACATTAAAACCATCCTGGGAGATAACAGCATTTTTGGTTAAAGTACCGCCTAGTTGAACTGTATCGGCTGAAAGGCTTAATCCGTTATTTGCTTTAACGATTGAGCTGATATTTGTCCATGTTGGAATTGTTCCACTTAATTGTAAGATTTGTCCGGTTGTTCCCGTTGGGCTGAATGTATATTTTGTGCCATCTGAATACGAAACTGTTCCGGCTGCGCCTATTACGGTGTTGTTTGTTCCGCCGTTAGCTATGCCCAGTGTACCGGTTATTTCAGTAGTATCAGATAAATTCAATCTGCCTGTGGACAATACTCCCAATGCACTGTTCTTTACAATTCCCTTTGTTGCAAATTTACCGATGATAATATCACCTGTATTACCAACTGCACTAAGAGTTAGATTATTTGTTCCAAAAGGAATAATGGTATTCTTTGTTAATGTTCCGCCAAGTTGAACTGTATCGTTTGAAATTGTTAAACCATTATTAAAAACAAAAGCACTGAGCGGGTTAACCCAGCTCATTGCCCCACCTGTTGTACTCGAAAGTAAATAACCGTTTCCGGCAGGCGATGTTATTGGCAATGTATAATTGATATTCCCTGTTTGAGCTCCGGCTTGAAGAGTTGTTGTAAATGTTCCTGCAGGATTTTGGAATTGAACCTGACGTCCTGAGTCAACAAGTATATTACCGGATACTTGAAGTTTTTGTAACGGGTTTGTGTTTCCCAATCCAACATTCCCGAGAGCAGTTACACGCAATCTCTCACTTCCGTTCGTAACCATTACAAGAGGCTGTCCGTTCAAACTTCCCAGAACTTCAGTTCCGGTAAGAGTGTTTCCGTTTAGCCCCCATCCATTACTTATAGATTCTACCGATTTCCACGATAGAACACCATTCGCCCCATTCGTAACCAGAACGTAGTTATTCGTTCCGGCTGTTAGAGGCCAAGTAAGAGTATAGGAGGTTAGTCCTGAAGCAGAAGTTTGCATCTTGATTGTATTGCCTAAACTATCGTCAATAATCAGGCGTTGCGCACGTAAATCGCGAATTTGCGAGGACGCACTTCCGTGAGCAACAAAAAACAATATAAGTGCAGCAGAGAGTATTCGTAAAGTACCCATAATAATACTCGATTTGCAAGTTGGTAATAACATTTTCTTCAAATATAGAGATTGGGAAGTATCGAAGTAAATCATCTTTTTTGAATTCCTATAGGGAAACCGATAAAGTTTCCCTTTAGGGTAGTTCTGTATTTCTTATTAAGGATTGATTATCATATAATGCAATTTAGCATTTGACGATGGAACAGGACCCGAGAACAATACCTTGAAGTTCACACCCGGAGTCTTCGTAGATAGCATTACAACAACAAAACCTGTTTCACCCGCATCTTCGTATGTAATAAGGATTCTCGAATTAGCCGTTACATTAGTATTCGGAACTAATAAAGAAGTGCTACCGAACGGAACAGCAATCGTACCTGAAAGAGATTTCACAACATCGTTAGGATCTGTCCACTGAGGGGCAGCTCCCGTTCCTTGTGATGTGAGTATCTGTCCTACTGTTCCGGCATTGCCATTCGGTTTTAACTCTCCGCTAAATTTAACGTTTCCGGTAACATCCAATTTTTCTGTCGGAAGGATATTTCCTATTCCAACATTACCGGTTACATCGATACGAATGCGTGTTGTGTCGTTCGTGCGAATCGATAAACCTTGGGCATCTTTTGTGCCGAGGAAGTTAACCGCAGGATTTGTGCCAACATTTCCACGTAAGGTCCAGAAGGTAGTATCTCCTACAACATGAATCATACTGTCAATATGATGGATAAAGCTGGAATCTCTGATTAAAGCACTGTCTGTTGCGTGAATAAATGCACTATCTACAAGTTGTGAAAGTAATCTTGTTCCGAGTGTACCGTTGTTCGTTGAATCCGATACCACGATGCGACTGCCACCGCTCGATAAGTCGCTGATGCGAACTTTACCTGCACTTGTGATGCGCATACGTTCCTGGCTGTTTGTTTTCGTTATGAAG
>CALMMI010000277.1 GCA_937868245.1 uncultured Ignavibacteria bacterium
CGAAAAGGGATTTTATGTCCGCGGTAACAAATATCTCCTTAATGAATCGGATACCCGGAATGTTCTTGACAAGGGATTAAAGGAAATATCTGCATTACATATCCCTTTCAGCCGTAAGCCCAAAGGTAGCAGGAGTGTATTGATGCGAAATTTATTTAATTTGCTCCGACTTGATATTAAAGGTGTATTCGGCAGCAATATGGGGTATTGGCTGTCGGATGCACTCACCATAAATGGTTATGATAATAGATTTTTCGGTTGGGGTAGCGAAGATGACGATTTTGCAGACCGGTTACGTATGAGTGGTATCCGGTGTAAGAGTGCAAAGTATGGTGCGATTGCATATCATCTGCACCATCCGCCTTCGGACCGGTCATTCATTGAAAGTAACAATAACTTAAGAACTGAAAATCGTACTTTGAGAGCTGACAGCGGTTTTAATGAAATAACAATGTAGTCAACATTGCATTCACAAACAGTATAACCCTTTTATTTCTAAAAGATTACACAGCACAACATTCAACCTTTTAGAGTACTATTAAATCAAAATGAATACTTACAGTAGAGAATATGTGAATTATACAATTCTTCCCTATAATCTTATAATACATCGTACATCAATTAGCTGTACATTTGTTATTTATTTTTAATTAAACAATTCAACTATTTTAGTGGTTATGCTTATGAACGACAAAGAAATCGACGATTTATTATCTGATGAAAATGCACACCTAAATAAGTTGCATCAGATTGTAAAAGATACAATCAAATCAGAAGAACTCATAATCCATAATCTTCTAAATCCTCCTGAGGAAACACTTACAGCCGGGCAAAAAATATCCGACAAGGTAGCTCTTTTTGGCGGGAGTTGGAAATTTATTATCTTGTTTGGAGTAGTTTTAACCCTTTGGATTATTTATAACGCACTTGCGGTAGGATATTGGAGGTTCGACCCCTTCCCTTTTATTTTGATGAACTTGATACTCTCATGTATCGCAGCACTGCAGGCTCCTATCATTATGATGAGCCAAAACCGTCAGGAAGAGAAAGACAGAATGAGGAGTGAAAACGATTATTTGATAAATCTAAAAGCAGAAATGCAAATCCGAAGTTTACACCAAAAGATGGATTTATTATTAGAAGAACAGATAAAAACGTTGTTCGAGACACAAGAAAAACAGTTTATAATTCTAAAAGAATTAAGTAGCAAACTTGACAACCTTTCAATTAAATAACTTCGGCAATTCAATATATCCATATCTTACGCATATCTGATTAGATATTCGAGTACCATTTCAATATCCTAAACCGCTTGCAATACGCAACGGTTTTTTTTTGTGATTTATTGCACATTACTCAAAAATGCACTCTATACCTTATTAATTCATGATATAAAATCCGTACTTCTAAACATACCTAAAGACCATACACACCTCTTCTCGTAAACCAACATCGTCCTAAGAATGCTACGTGTGAATCATGTAAATCTTTCCATGTTAAGTGTAACATTATAAGGGCTAAAGATACATAATTTTGCACTACAATAATTCTCTCACAGTTTGAAAGACAAAACAATGGATTCTGAACTTGACTCTGATAATCTGAAGGATAAAAACAAATTAACATTTGGTTTAATAGCTAACTCAAATAGAAGAATAATGATTTCGGATGATAAGGATGATGATATATTGGATTATCTTCAGGAGAGGTTAGATAAGGCTAACGAAGAATTACAAAAATATACAATATAAGATACTATATTATTTTAGAAACTATACACGTGTTAAGACTCAAGTGTCCGACATAAGTACATCGCACTATATTAATCGACACAACAGCATTTTTACATTATTAAAGGAATTTATCATGGATACTAAACGCATTACAATAATTGCAGCTTCAAGTGTTGCTGCAGCATCTCTCGTTTTTTCGGCATTTTCAATTTTCGGTAAGAAATTCAGGAGTAAGAAGCACTTAGATATTGATGCACAGGTACTTAAACTAACCAAAAAACTTAGCCTGACGGACGAGCAAATTGACAAGGTGAGACCCTTTTTAGAAGTTCATTTAAATGAACTTGAAAGTATTCATCAATTAAAGAATAATCATCACAAAGATTCAAAGATTGAAATCAATGAACGTGAGGCTGCGTTCCAAAAAGAAATGGCAGAAATTCTTACTCCAAGTCAGAATTTGAAATTTCATAATAAACGTGGAAAAAGCGATAATCAAAAAGTAAAACATACTGCCGCTATAGATAGCTAATAGCTGCGAATATAAAAAGCGTTCAGTAATGATATAGGAAATTACCTGTTTATGGTAATTTCCTATTTTTATGTAAAATCTTACAAATCAACAATAAAGCAAATATGTGCCAATGTGTGAATCATGTAAATCTTAGCTACTCTTGTGTAACATTGACTGTATCATTTATGCGTAGTTTTGCACTATAATAATTCACAAACAAAACGAAAGAACAAAATGGATACATTAGTAATAGAAGGAAATTGGGATCAACTTAAAGGTAAACTCAAACAAAAGTTTGCAGAATTGACAGACAATGATTTAATGTTCGCAGAAGGTAAAAAGGATGAGATGTTCGGCAAGCTTGAAATCAAGTTAGGGAAGACAAAAGCAGAATTGCATAAAATAATCAGTGAAATAAAATGATATTTGATTTTCTGGGATGATATCATTTATAAATATAGAAAATAGTATCATTTCAAATAAAATATTAAAATACTCTATCCAAAATATCTACACAATACCATGAATAAATTAATTACTACTTTCGCTTTCGCGGCATTCATTACTTGTACCTTTTTTAGCGGCTGTCAATCATCAGACCAAAAAGTGGAATCAGCTCAGGGCAAACTACAAGACGCAGCAGAAAATTTGGATAACATTGTGAAGAAAAATAAAGAAGCAGAAAATAAAGCGGCACAAGCAGAAGAATGGAAATTATTCAAAGCTGAATCTGAAGTAAGAATCAAGAATAATGATCTTCGTATTGCTGAATTAAAAGCAAAAATGAAAACAAAAAAAAAAATGCATGACGCATTTTATGCAAATAGAATTGATGAACTCGAACAGCAAAATAAGCACATGACAATGAGAATAGATGTTTATGAAAAGAACCATAGTGATTGGGAAGCCTTTAAACAGGAATTTAATCATGATATGGACGGTTTGGGCGATGCTCTAAAAAACTTTACGACTTCAGGAAAAAAATAAATAACCACAAGACCACCAAAAAAAAGGCGTGAGGATAACTCGCCTTTTTTTCACCCTCATTTCTCTCGTCTCAAAAAACAAAATCATAACTGAATATCAATTCAGCTATATCGAACAACTGAACTTTCATAAAGATAGCAGTTAGAATTTAAGTATTAAGCAGTAAAAGGACATTATATGAGATATTTCTCCAACGGTAAAATGGTTAGTCTTTTAGTTACAATGGTAATTATACTTTCCTCCTTCAGCTTTGTAAATGCACAAGAGACAACTTTCAGGAATCAATCATGGCGTTACGGTATAAATGCGGCATATCAAGTTAATGCCCCTGGGCTTGGCTGGCAAACCCTGCATGGAACTGACGGTAACTTCCATTCCCCTTTAAACAGCATCGATTATGTAGATGGTACAGGCGGTGGTATTTACACCGGCATTTTTGGTGAATACCGCTCTACAAGCTGGTGGGGTCTGCAATTCCGTATTTCTTATGATGTACGTGATGCTCTTGTAATAGATGATACAAGGAAGCCGATTCCATCGTTTGATACGAAGATGTCGTATATAACCTTTGAACCTTTATTTAGAGTTGATCAGCATTTAATTCCAAATCTTAATTTTTACGCAGGTCCGTATTTGGCAGCAAATGTAGGCGGATCTTTCATTTATAATAGCGATTATCTAAAAACAGATAAAGAGAACACACCCGTAACTGAACCATCAGCAGATGTAAAAGATATTAACAAAATAACCTACGGGCTGCAAGCAGGAATTGCTTACGATATTAAGATTGCACAGATTAATGAACATACTTCGATGCTACTGTCCCCATTTTTTGATGCTTCATGGATGATAAACCAGAAAAAAACGATTGATGAACCAGATCAAAATTCAATTTCCGATGTATGGTCAACGGTTAGCTACCGCTTCGGGCTTAGACTATCCATGGATTATATGAAGGAAGTTGTGCCTGTCGTTCCGGAAGCCGAAAAACCTGTCACAATTATACTTCCTGTAGAAGGTACAATCATTACAAAAAATGTTAAAGGGTATTTTCCAATACACCCTTATGTATTCTTTGAAAAAGGAAGTAACGAGATTCCATTACGATATGCAAGCCTTTCAAGAGCTGATGCTATTAATTTTAATGAATCCGATTTGGTGAATTTTACTAAGGGTGATTTAACAACCAAAGAAACGAACGTAGATCAATTAATGACTTCATACTATAATGTTATGAATATTTACGGGGACAGAATGCGCAAGAATCCAAGTGAAAAACTTACCCTGACCGGTTCCGATCCACTCGACAGAGACGGTGAATTATATGCAAATAAAGTAAAGAGCTATTTAGTAACAAACTTCGATATTGATCCGAACAGAATCACCATTAAAGTTGCACCGCCCCAAAAACCATCAGGTACATATTATACCGATCCGGCATTTAGCGGACAAATTGATGACGAGAACCGAAGAGTTGTCTTTTCATTCAATAACCCGGATATGTTGAAACCACTTGCATATACAATTCGTGATGAATCATCTATTGATAACGACATTATCTTCACTATCGGTAAAGATGTTCAATTTAACAGCTGGGATGTAATTATTACCGGTGAAGACAGAACACTGTATTTCGGACCATTCGGATATAGCTCAGAAAGAATTAATCCTACCGATCTCATGAGATTTCTTGAATCCGGTAAATACAATGCAAAAATTACAATCTTGGAAAAAAGCGGCAAAACTACAGAAGAAAATATTGGCTTTAAATTGTATAAATCCAGAGAATTAAAGAATGCATCCAGATACCTTATGATTTTTGAATATAATAAATCAGATGCGGTTTTGGCTTATGAAACGAAAATAAGAAAAGAAATCACACCGGGTATTGCAGAAGGTAATAGAGTGATTGTTCACGGGCATACAGACATCATCGGCAATGAAGCCGGTAATCAACAACTTTCTCAAGATAGAGCTAATCAAGC
Source organism: uncultured Ignavibacteria bacterium (assembly GCA_937868245.1). Taxonomy (GTDB): domain Bacteria; phylum Bacteroidota; class Ignavibacteria; order Kapaibacteriales; family UBA961; genus JADJXV01. The sequence goes on from CALMMI010000277.1 coordinate 5,220, forward strand.
AAAGGCTATAATTGATGATGAACTTACATTAGAAGGCAAAAAAGTTGATGTAAGAGCAATTGCAACAGGACAAACAAAAACCCCATATACCTTTGCCAATAGATTTCCTGAAGGAAGAATGTACAACCGGAATGTATTTGTTGAAATTGTTGAATAAGAAAGAAAATCAATAAAACGTCTGGTTACCCTGTAAGTATATAAGAACTCTCAAACAGGCTACGTTCTTATAACTAAGTAATTAATTTATAAATTATATTTAATCTGCAATGAAAATACCATCAACAATAAACGGTAGAATGATTTCAAGTAAAGTAAACTCCAAAAACATAGCTGTCTTTTTTGCTCTTGCACTTAGTGTTCTTACGAATCAAGGATGTCAGAAAACAGAAACAACAACTCCTACCGTTACAAATTACCAAATAGTGAATCTAGTCTCAGATACATCGGGCTATGGTGCCACCATCATTGATAATAACCTTAGTAACGCTTGGGGAATTGCAATTGGACCAACAGGCTCGATGTGGATTTCATCCAATCGTAAAGGTTCGACAACAATCTACGATAGAAACGGGCTGACTCTCTTAGCCCCAGTAGCAGTTCCTTCGTTGGGAATGCACGATGGCGGCTCTCCAACCGGTGTAGTATATAATTCAACTACATCATTCATGATTCCCGGAACTATCGAAAAAAGCAAATTTATTTATGCCGGTGAACACGGTACAATTCATTCGTGGGCATCCGGAGATTCTACCCATACAATGGTTGACCGTTCAGCTCTCGGTGCAATTTATAAAGGAATTGCAATTGCAACCGATGGTACTGTTAATTATCTCTATGTTGCTAATTTCAAAGGAAATAACATAGATGTTTTTGATCAGAATTTCAATTTTGTTGAAAAACCGTTTGATGACCCATCTATACCAACCGGGTTTGCACCGTTCAATGTACAAAACATCGGCGGTAACTTATATGTCACATACGCTAAATTAAAAACTCCTGACAATGAAGATGATGAAAGTGGAGCAGGTAACGGTTATGTAAACGTTTTCACGCC
>CALMMI010000278.1 GCA_937868245.1 uncultured Ignavibacteria bacterium
AAATTAGTACGGCAAACAGCAGAATAAACTGATTAAAATAATTATCTTTTTTCATCGGATATTTGCTGAGGAAACCAATGTTATATATAATGGAATATTATAACAAAATTACGATAGAATAAAATAAAAAATGTTCTTGAATTTTATTCTGAGTTATCCACCTAAGCTCCATGCGCACCAACTTTAGGAAGCGGGGCACGGTTTTTCACATACGTATCTACCCAGTTCCGAATTTCAGCATTACTCTCTTCGCGCCTCCCTGCCAGAATGTGATCTGCATTTTCATACATAATCAGTTTGTATGGATGAAGGGAATGTTGGAGTGCCATTCCGAGGTGGTAGGCATGATCAGGGTCAATTCGCCGATCACCGGACCCATGTAATACTAAAAGAGGAGTAGTCTTGCAGAGCTTATCAGACCACGCTGAGGCAGAACGCTTCAATGCCTCATCATCGGGATTTGCTCCTTGAGGAATATACTTTGCAAATGTTTTATAGATATAACTATTTTTGAGCGATAGATGCAGAGCCGTCGGTGCGCCTACGGTAACTGCTGCTTTGAAAACATCAGTTTTGGTAAGCATTTGCAGAGCCATCATACCGCCTCGGCTTCCGGCGATAATTCCAACTCGATCGGTATCAACGTAAGGGAGTCCTCGTAATAATTCGAGGGCATTCATCGCGTCGTCCACATCTGCTCCACCCCATTCTTCTACTCCTTCGCTACCTACTGTCCCACGGTAATTGCTTGCTACAACTACATAACCCCAACTTGCATACAACCCGGCATACGCAAAAGCTGAGAGAGGAGAGAGTGCCCCGCGCTCGCCCGTCCCGCCTCGATTGAAAACAAGGCACGGTAATTTCGCTTCATGGGTGGCAGGGAGAGCAAGAAAACCATTGATTTTCAAACCATCGCTCATATACGTAATGGCATACATCTGTACTGATGAATATTGGAGATATTCTTCAGGCGACATTGAGCGTTTGGCAATGGACAAAAGATTCTGCGGATTTGGGAGTAATGCGCTTTCTATGAGGGTTCCGTTTGGAATCATTGATTATTTGAAATCGTTGAAATTATTTGTTAATGATAAAGTTTATTTCTTCCATCCGTAGCGGTGGGTTTGCAAACCCATCGCTACGGATGTTTCACAATTAAAGGCTGTGTTTGTTTTTCATCAGTTTCACATCATATCTCATGCCGTTGAGCAACCACCACTTCATGTAGAAACTTTACAATTTCTTCTGTCCTTGTACCCGTCGGGAGTGAAAACCTGCACTCCTCAGGGTTTATTGAAATGCTGAACGGTAAATCTTTCCATCTTCCAACATCATACTGACGGAGGGCATCCAATACCAGCCAACCACTGCCATTGAGAACACTAATTTCTGAAACGGTTGGCGATACTTCTCGAATTGCAAATAACGGTAACCACGAATCGGTATTCGCTGCTATCCTTGTAAAATTCCCGGCGGGTGCGAACGCTGAACGAAATACCAACGGGATATTAGCCCGTTCGGATGGTTCTATCATTGTAGAGTAAATCAATTTTAGTCCGCTTGCAGCCGCACGACGTGCTTGCTGGTAGTTCATCTGGGGAATAGGTTGTGCGTTCGGAATAAGTTTAGGGTCTGCCGTGTAAATTCCCTCTACATCCGACCAAATAATAATTTCATCGGCATTAAGAAGCTCCCCGAGAAGGGTTGCTGTCAGGTTGGAACTTTCCTTACCCATTGTTGTTATCTCGCCTGTTGAACTTTTAGCAACAAACCCTTGGGTTAGTACTATGCTGCTACGTCCGAATGCAGGACGCAACACCCTCTCAACATTCAATGCCGTAAGCGAACTGTCGGGAGTGGCTGCCCCATGAACAGCATTGGTAACAATAATATTGGACGAATCAACAAATGTCAGATCAAAACCCGATTCTTCCAAAAAATGCCGGACTGTGTGAAGAGCCAGCATCTCCCCAAAACTTAGAATAATATCAAGTGTCCTTGGTGTCAGCTCATGGGTAATAGAGATTCCACGCAGCAATTGATGAAGTCTTGTTTCACATTCATCCAAAAAGAAATTCAGGGCATCTTTTGTAGTTTTTATTGCAAGTAATTCGTCGGCAAAACGATGGTGTTCTCTTATAATCCCGTCACAAATTGAGAAAGCGAGGTCTTGGTCTCCATTTTCAGCTGCTCGTGCTGCTCTCTCTAAATCGCGGGTAGAGGTTGAAAAAGCAGATATAATTACAAGGAGGGGCACACTGCTTTGATTGCGGAGAATATCCACCATTTGAGAAAACCCCTCGCGGCTTCTGAGTACCGCACCGCCAAATTTCATAACATTCATAAATAGCTCTATAATAATACTCTAATTATTTCCTCACCACAAAGGTACGGTTTTTTAAGGATACTTACTAAAACCCTAACATCTTCATCATACATCATCAAACTCACTTCCTTTGCCCTACATGCCGCAGAATTTCAGTAAATTGCATCTAAAAACTACCGCACAAACACTCAAATCATGAAATTACAATTAGTAAAACAAGCAGCAGGTGAGCTTCCCGATTTTCTAAAAGGTCTTAATCCCGAACAGTTGAAAGCGGCAGCAACCACCGAAGGTCCGCTTCTCATTATTGCAGGAGCAGGAAGCGGTAAAACCCGTGTTGTCACCTTTCGTATTGCGTACTTACTCGACAAAGGAATTGCCCCGTATAACATTCTTGCCCTTACATTTACCAATAAAGCTGCCCATGAAATGAAAGAGCGGATCGCAACAATGGTAGGCGATTCAACAAGTTCAAAAGTATGGGCTGGGACGTTTCACTCCATTTTTGCGCGTATTCTCCGCAGCGAAGCTGAGCATTTGGGATATTCTCCTTCATTTTCAATCTATGATTCTGATGACTCGCTTAGTATTGTGCGGGCTGTTATGAATACACTCGGTGTTTCACAGCAGCAAGTTCCGCCGCAAGGTGTCCGTTCGCGTATTTCATCTGCTAAAAACCAGATGATTGGCTGGCAACGATATGCTGCCGAAGCAGGCAATATCCTCGAAAAACAAACAGGACAAATTTACGAGGAATACGAAAAACGTCTTCGGCTCAACAATGCAATGGATTTTGATGATCTGCTCATCAATATCATCAATCTATTCAGAAATTTTCCCGAAATTCTCAAGAAATATCAAGACCGTTTCCGGTATATACATGTGGATGAATATCAGGATACCAACCGTGCACAATACATGGCAATCAAAATGCTTGCTGCCGGACAGCACGGCAATCTTTGTGTAGTAGGCGATGACGCGCAGAGTATTTACAAATGGCGCGGAGCTGACATTCGTAATATTCTCGATTTCCAGAATGACTATCCTGATGCAGCCGTTGTTCGATTGGAGCAAAATTACCGTTCAACTAAAACTATACTCTCTGCTGCCGATGATGTAATCGGCAACAACCGTAAACAACTTGCTAAAAAACTCTGGACGGACAATCCTCAGGGTGCAAAAATCAGTGTTCTACCAGCCAGGGATGACCGTGAAGAAGCAGATATGATTCTTAAGGCAGTCAGAAGCGAAATGAATGAGAATTTCCTTGCTCCAAAGGATTTTGCAATTCTTTACCGTACAAATGCGCAATCACAGGCACTTGAAGATTCTTTGCGCCGTGCGGCAGTTCCCTATACAATCGTTGGTGGAGTGTCGTTCTATAAACGAAAAGAAGTAAAAGATACGGTTGCTTACTTGCGGTTGCTGGTTAACCCTAATGACAGTGAGAGTTTGCTCAGGGTAATCAACGAGCCGCCTCGAGGAATCGGGGCAACTTCGATTCAACATATACGGACATTTGCAGATGAACGGAATATTTCGCTTTTTGAAGCATTTGCTCATGCCAATGAAATCACGACCATTCAAAAACGTGCAGCGGTTGCCGCCCAAACATTTACACAAATGGTGCAACGCTTCATCGATATAAAAGATGATATTCCTCCCACAGAACTTGCTGTGAGCTTTATGGAAGCTACGGGGTTACTACGAATGCTCAAGGATGAGAATACAGAGGAGTCACTTGACCGTTGGAATAATGTGCAACGTTTGCTCTCTAACATAGCAGAAATGACCGCCCGTGAGGAAAACCCTTCACTTGAGGCATTCCTTCAACAAATAGCTCTTGTATCGGATACAGACGAAGCAGACACTACAAAAAATCGGGTAGCATTGATGACAATGCACGCCGCAAAAGGTTTGGAATTTCCTGTAGTGTTTATTGCGGGAATGGAACAAGGTTTATTCCCGATGGGACGTGCTGAAAACAATGCAGAAGAAACAGAAGAAGAACGCAGGTTGTTTTATGTGGGGATTACCCGTGCCCGTCAAAAATTGTATCTAAGTCATGCCGAGCGACGTTTCCGTTTCGGTGAACTGGTGTTCTCGCAACCTTCCCGCTTTGTAGGGGAAATTCGTCAGGAACTATTGGAAGTGAAAGCAGGCACGATGAGTTTTCAACAAAGACAAGCACCTCCAAAACAGCAGGTGGATTTTAAGGCACCTCGCCAACCGTTTTTTGATGAAATTCCTAAAGATGATTTCATTTCGCAAGTGCCACCCAAGCAGCCGAAACTACGTGTAGGTATCAAGGTAAAACATGCACAGTTCGGGGTTGGAACGGTGCAAGGGTTGAGCGGGGAAGGTTCAAAAGCTCAGGCGGTGGTGTATTTCCCTACGTTTGGAAAGAAGCATTTGATGCTTGAGTATGCTAAGTTGCAGGTTATGGGGTGAGGGGGAGCGAAGTAATTTAATGAAGAAAAATGCAAAACGCATTTAACAGAAAAAGGGTTTGAACTCTAAAAGTTCAAACCCTTCGGTTTAATGTGTCATTTGTCGTGTTAGGAAAATTACCCGAGTATATCAGATAGCTTTCTCCTGCTTTATTTTGCCGATGAACTGCTCCATAAATACTACGGAATCAGGTAAATTTAAGCTCATCTGGACCCCTCCGTTTACTTCCAGGTCAACAAAAATCTCGTTGTCGTGGTAGTTGTACTCCAAATGAATATCGTGTATATCGGCAAACGGAACAGTATGCCGCCCAAAATGGAAAATAGTCATAGTGTATCTCCTCACATTGTTGAGTAAATATTGTTGCGGCGAGTAATTGTTGCGTTGCCGCAACAGCAAATATAATCAAATCTCCAACGAAATGTGCAGGCAATTTGAGCAACTCGCAAAATAGTTACTTACCGACCTTTATACACTTCAATTTTGAGTCTGTTCCCGCGGATATTCGCTCTTCGCATGCCGTCTATTACTTGCTTTACTTTAGTGGTAGATACATCAACAAATGTTAGGTTTGCCTGAACATCAATATCACCCACTAATTTACCGGCAACACCCGTTTCACCGGCAATTGCACCTAAAATGTCTTTGGGGCGAACGTTCTGACGACTGCCTACATTGATTACTAATTTAGTCATGTCCGAATCGAATGATTTCCGTGCAGGAACTGCTGATTCTATCGTTTCTTCTTCACGGTCAGGGCTGATTTCAATTTTCAAAAATGCAGCTGCAATTTCAATCGGTGAAAATTCACCAGAATCAATCAATCGCTCGATATGAGCCATATATGATTCCAATCCGCCTTCTTCTACAACCGCTGCAATTGCACTCATTACGGTAGAGGCACGGCTTTGCTCAATATCAGCAAATGATGGTATTACACCACGTTTGATTTTAATTTTTGCATAGCGTTGAATATCCTGCAATTTGTAGAAGTCCTTGCCTGCAACAAATGTAAATGCGCGACCCTTGCGTCCGGCACGACCTGTACGACCGATACGGTGAACGTATGATTCTTCATCTTGAGGTACGTCGTAATTGAATACTGCTTCCACGTCATCCACATCAATTCCACGCGCTGCAACATCTGTTGCTACAAGTATTTCGATTGTCCCTTTACGGAATTTACCCATCACGGTATCGCGTTGTGCTTGGCGTAAGTCTCCATGCAAACCTTCGGCTGAATAGCCACGGGCTTGTAGATGTCCTACTACTTCGTCTACACGGCGTTTTGTATTGCAGAATACAAGTCCGAGCTTGATACTGTGCATGTCAATAAGACGTGATAAGGTTTCGAGTTTTTGTCCGTCACGAACATCGAGGTATTCTTGGTCAATAAGCGGAACGGTGAGAGCTTCGTGCTTGATGGCAACATGTTCAGGATTTTTTTGGTATTTCTTGGTCATGTCCAATATTGCTTTCGGCATAGTAGCCGAGAAGAATACTGTCTGGCGTTCCGGTGGCACTTGTTGTAGGATAACTTCCAAATCATCGCGGAATCCCATGTCGAGCATTTCGTCTGCTTCATCCAAAATAACCATTTTGACCGCTGCGAAACTGATTGTGCCGCGGCGAATGTGATCCACAACACGACCCGGAGTTCCGATAATAATATGCGCTCCGCTGTGGAGTGCGCGCATCTGGCGTTCGATTTGCTGTCCGCCATACACAGGAAGAACTTGCACGCCTTTTTTATACTTGGCAAGTTCCATAATTTCTTCGGATACTTGAATAGCAAGTTCGCGGGTAGGGCAAAGAATCAACACCTGAATCTTACGATCTGCGGTTAATGATTCTAGTGCAGGAATAGCAAATGCTGCTGTTTTACCTGTACCTGTTTGTGCTTGTCCGATAACATCCCCGCCTGCAAGAAGCACAGGAATTGATGCAGATTGAATCGGCGTTGTTTCCTCAAAACCCATGTCGTGCACGGCTTTCAAGATTTCTTTCGAGAGTCCTAACTCATCGAATTTCATTTTAACCATAGTGGTCTTTCTCTAAATATAACAATAGAATAAACCAACTTCCACAAGAAAGTAGCATGTAAGGGGAGAGACATAATCAATGTGTATTCTTGTGAGGGAGGGCAGCTTGCTCTTTGGAATAATAGATCTCTCGAACTGGGTATGCGTTGTGAAGGACGGAATCAAATAATTTCAGTACAAATATACGGAAAAATACTGAAACTCCCTACATTTTTTAGTAAATGCGTGTTTTTACTTAATGTGGGGCAACTAATTTGAGAGCGTGTACCTTATAAGTAGAATGATGTAACACTGTGCCAAATAGTGACAGATTTACCGTGTATATCAGGGAGTATAATTAAGTCGGATATTACTCGTCAGGAGGAGTTTTACGAAGTATTAATATACAAATGTTTATCAGAGTTAAATAAAACAGAAGTAGGCAATAAATATCTATGTAAGAATAAAAATTCTTTGTATTATTGCGGTTAGAATAAATTGATTCTGTTTTTACTGGTTTTCACAAAAAAATAGTATTCTTATGAAAAAGTTCAACCTGTTTGTTCTATTGCTGTTGATTTCGACGAAAGCATTTTCACAACAACTTCATACCCCAGCCGAAATAATCAAGATGATGATTGATTCTAAAACAAGTTATGAATACAGTATTTTGGATTCTGTAATTAAATGCAGTGATTACTCAAATAATCTAAATGAATATTATAAATATAGAATTAAAAATGATTCAGGGCTTGTTACCCATATTTTCAGTCCGAATGAACAAGCTGCAATTTACTATGCAAAAGCTGAGAAAGCTTTTCAGTCCAACGATAATGATAGTGCATTAGTATATTATATGATGACGATAAAAGCAGATTCTTCATTATCTAATGTAATGGCATACATAGGTCAAATATATTATGGCAGAAAAGATTATGACAAAGCAATACTCTGGTGTAAAAAAGCAATCGATAAAAATTTCATTGATTTCATGGCTCACTGGTTTTTAGCTGATGCTTACTTTGCACGCCATTCAGTTCAGGATTTAAAGAATGCTGTTGATGAAGTCACAATTGCACAAATATTAAATAGAAATAACCCAAGAATTAAAAAATCAATGAAGGACATTTTTGAAGTGGCAGATAGAAATACAGAAGATTGGTGCTTCAATCCCCAAATGAAACATCATCGAATTTCAGACTCGAAGGTAAGTGTGTCGTCAGCTAAGGAATGGATTGTATATGCAATGGCTAAAGCACTGTGGGAATATGAACCCGGCTATAGGGAGTCTATGGGAGTTACAAAAGGCAAACATTCAAATCTTGAAGATAAGGAGTGCTTATTACCATTGATTATGTCGATAGATAAGTCTAAAAAAGAAAATAAAAAAGAGTATGAAGATCTTCAATTTAAAATTCTACTCGAAGCAACTGAAAACAAACATATTGACGAGTACATTTTTTACGAGATATTGCTTCCAGAACATCCATCTATAGTAAATCAATTACCTGATGAAGTTATTCTTAAAATAAAGGATTACATTCTAAATATTCGCCATAAGAAAATATAAATAAATAATGTATTGCCGATGTAATTATTTCATCAATACAGGTTAAAAAAACTTATTCTTTCACTTTTTACGAAAGTTACGGCTTTATGGAAATCAACAGTTCAGTTTGGTTTATCGTTGTTCCGCTTATCATTCTACTTATCTTTTATCGGTTGGTTTTCCGTTTATTTGGGGTTGTAATAATACCCGAAAATAAAATCGGACTTGTTACTAAGAAGTTTGTATTATTCGGTGCTAACAAATCCCTGCCCGACGGTAGGATTATTGCTACAAACGGTGAGGCAGGCTATCAGGCAAAAGGTCTTGCACCGGGTGTGTATTTCTGGATGTGGTTTTGGCAATATGAAATAAAAATGCAGGATTTTATGATTATTCCCGAAGGGAAAATCGGATTAATCGTAGCTAAAGACGGTTCGGAACTTGAAACAGGTCGTGTACTCGCCCGCAAGGTTGAATGCGACAGTTTTCAAGATGCGGAAAAGTTCCTTAGTACCGGTGGTAGGAAAGGTCGGCAAACTGCCTATATCACAACAGGAACATACCGTATCAATACATTCCTGTTTGATGTGATAATTTCGGACATGACCCATATCAATGAAAATAAAGTTGGGATTATCACTACAATGGACGGTATGCCAATTGACGAAGGGCAAATTGCCGGAAGGCAAATCGAAGGACATAACAATTTTCAGGATACCGACGCTTTTCTGAGTAACGGAGGTAACAAGGGCTTACAACCACAGGTTGTTCTAGCAGGTTCGTATAACCTAAATCCGTGGTTTGTTCAAGTAGAAGAAATTTCTATGACAGAAATCCCTATTGGTCATGTTGGGGTAGTGATTAGCTACGTAGGTAGTGACGGAGAAGATTTAAGCGGAATTGAATTCCGTCATGGCAATATCGTTTCCAAAGGTAAGAAAGGAGTTTGGGCGGAGCCGTTTGGTCCGGGTAAATATCCTATCAATACCTACATTCAACGTACTGAACTTGTACCGACAACCAATTTGGTGTTAAATTGGGCAACTGCACGTACTGAGTCGCACTTGTTGGATAAGAATCTCTCTACGATTACAGTGCGGAGTAAGGACGGGTTCCCATTTAATCTGGATGTTTCACAGATTATACACATCCCTTCCACAGAAGCACCGAAAGTTATTGCTCGTTTCGGTACAATGTTAAATCTTGTTACACAAGTACTTGAACCGACAATCGGGAATTATTTCCGCAATTCTGCACAGGATGCTGATGTAATTGCGTTCCTTGTATCACGGAAAGAACGTCAGGATGCAGCAAAACTTCATATCAGCAGAGTGTTGGAACAGTATAATGTGTATGCGGTCGATACCCTTATCGGTGATATTATTCCACCGGAATCCCTCATGAAAACCTTGACTGACAGAAAACTTGCCCAAGAACAAAAAGTAACATTCGAGACTCAACGCGAGGCGCAAGAGACACGCCAAAAACTAGAGAAGGAAACTGCTATCGCAGAAATGCAAAAGGAGATTGTGAAGGCTGACCAAGGTGTGCAAATTGCAAAACGTATAGCTGATGCTGCAGTTGAAAAAGCAAGCGGGGAGGCACAAGGAGTAAAAATTTCTTCCAATGCAGAAGCAGAACGTACAAAGGTTATCGCAGGAGCGGATGCGGAGCGGACAAAATTAACTGCCAATGCGGAAGCCGAAAAAATACGGGCACTTGCCAATGCAGAAGCCGAAAAAATATCGGTGACAGGAAATGCAGAAGCTGAGAAAATCCTTGCAATCGGAAAGTCGAGTGCTGAATCTTACCGTTTGCAAGTGGATGCAATGGGAGGTGATAATTTCACGCGTCTAAAAGTGACCGAGGCAATCGGAACAAGTAAAATCAAGATTATTCCTGATGTACTGATAACAGGAGGTAGTTCGGATTCTCCAAACGGACCAATAAGCGGATTACTTGGTTTGAAACTGATGGAAGATCTCTCAAAAAGAGTAAGTGAACCACAAAAAGAGGAATAATATTGCAGTTAGTATATGGTTTAATTTATAATCTGGTTTAGCAAAAAACGATTAAATTATTAGCACCTCTATTTTTTGTAATATAGGTGCTAATTTATTTTTAAATACATATCAATTTAGTGTATTACTGCTACGGGTATAGTAACATTCACTCCCGATTGTAATTCAACCCGTACAACATACATC
>CALMMI010000279.1 GCA_937868245.1 uncultured Ignavibacteria bacterium
TTTCCTTCACGTCTGCGAGTTTGTCCGTTTTAGCGGAAACCGAAGCATCAGCAAGAACACGTGTTGTTTCTTGGAATGATGCAGCCGATAGCCAGCTTTCGGTTTGAAGCGATGCCTGAGTAATTCCAAGTAATAGTGGATCTGCGCTTGCCGGTTCAGCCGGACGTGCTTCAGCCATTACTTTATCCTTTTTCTTTAGATCGGAATTTGCTTCGCGGAAACGTTTCTTGCTTACAAGTTGACCAACTTTAAGACGTGAATCACCTTTAGCAGTAATAACCACATGATTTTTGAGCATATCATTTTCATCTGAGAATTGAATCTTGTCGATTTGATCATTCTCAAGGAAGGTAGAATCACCCGAATCACTGATTTTCACTTTTTGGAGCATCTGACGAACGATAATTTCGATGTGCTTATCGTTAATCTTCACACCCTGCATACGATATACTTCCTGAATTTCGTTTGTCAAGTATTCCTGAACGGCATTAGCACCTTTGATACGGAGAATATCGTGTGGATTGATAGAACCGTCTGTCAATCTATCACCGGCACGAACCAAGTCACCTTCTTGAACAAGCAAGTATTTGCTTGTAGCAACTGTGTTCTCGGAACGTGTTTGTCCGTCCAAACTTGTTACAACTACGGTACGTTGACCGCGTTTTGCTTTGTCGAATGAGATAAGACCATCGATTTCTGCAACGATTGCAGGATTTTGAGGTGCACGTGCTTCGAACAATTCCGTAACTCGTGGAAGACCTCCTGTAATATCTCTCATCCGTCCGAGATCTCTCGGAATCTTCACAAGTTTGGCACCGATGCCCACAACTTCATCATTATCAACGGTAATCTGAGCGCGAATCGGAATAACGTAGGTTTGAATTACCATTCCAGCTTCATCCACGATTTCGATAGCCGGCATTTTAGAACGGTCACGTGATTCGATAACCAAACGTGTAATGTGACCTGTTTGCTCATCGTTTTCTTCACGGAATGTGATGTTCGGGAGCAAGTCTTTGTAGCGGATACGTCCCGGTTTTTCGGTAATAATCGCAGCATTGTACGGATCCCATTCGTAAATCATTTCGCCTTTGGCTACAGCCTGACCGTCGTTTACCTTTAGAACCGCGCCATACATAGCGTCATATTTCGTGAGGATACGGTTGCTGTCTGCTTCCACAAGGTTAATAACCCCGCTTCGGCTCGTTACCACGTGAACCTGACCTTCTTCTTCGTTGTAATTAACAGTTTTGATATTCTCAAACTGAATAACACCGTCGAATTTTGCCATAACAGTTGATTGTGAAGCAACAAGAGATGCAGTACCCCCTGTGTGGAACGTACGAAGTGTAAGCTGAGTACCAGGTTCACCGATTGATTGGGAAGCGATTGTTCCTACTGCTTCACCAACATCAACTTGTTGACCTGTAGCCATATTACGTCCGTAACATTTCACGCAGATACCACGGCGTGATTCACATGTAAGCACCGAGCGGATCAATACTGATTCGATTGATGATTCTGCAATCTTCTGTGCAATGTCTTCGGTAATGATAATTCCGCTTTTCACGATAACCTTATCAGTCATCGGGTTAACGATGTCAGTAAGAGCTACACGTCCTAAGATACGTTCTGCGAGCGGTTCTTTGATATCTTCACCTTCTTTGAGTGCCTTCATATCCATACCACGGATTGTTCCGCAGTCGAGTTGCGAAATAATCATGTCTTGTGCAACATCATGCAAACGACGTGTCAAGTATCCTGCATCGGCTGTCTTAAGAGCTGTATCGGCAAGACCTTTACGAGCACCGTGAGTAGAGATGAAGTATTCAAGGATGGTCAAGCCTTCCTTGAAGTTCGAGATAATTGGGTTTTCAATCAACTCGGCACTTGAACCTGTTTGCGATTTCTGTGGCTTAGCCATAAGACCCCGCATACCTGCAAGCTGACGGATTTGCTCTTTAGAACCCCGTGCTTGCGAGTCAAGCATCATCCAGAATGGATTGAAGCCTTCATCCGCTTTTTGAAGATCAGAATACAAACGGTCAGCTACACGGTTAGTAGCAGTTGACCATGTATCGATAATCTTGTTGTAACGCTCACCTGCTGTAATAACCCCGTTTTGATAATACTCTTCGATGGTATCAACAGTTTCCTGAGCTTTTTTGATAATCAATTCTTTTTCAGCAGGTATAACCACATAGTAGATACCTACAGAAAGACCACCCTTTGTAGCAAATGTAAAGCCCATTTCCTTCATCGCATCCAAGAACTCAACTGTTTTCGCAGGACCTGCCTTGCGGAAACATTGTCCGATGATTTGACGTAAACGGTTCTTTGTAAGAAGTTCGTTCAAATAGCCCATTGCTTCTGGCACAACTTGATTGAACAGAATACGGCCTGTAGTCGTTTCAACCATTTTGCCCTTCATACGAACTTTGATTTTTGCGTGAAGATCAAGTTTGCTTGAATTATACGCAATAATCACTTCATCAGGAGAATAGAATTGCTTACCTTCGCCAGGTGCACCACGACGTAATTTCGTTAAGTAATATGCACCCAAAACCATGTCCTGCGAAGGAACTGTGATAGGATCACCGTGCTGAGTGTGCATGATATTGTGCGGAGCAAGCATCAGAAGCAATGCTTCGAGTTGTGCTTCGTGACTAAGCGGTACGTGAACAGCCATTTGGTCACCGTCAAAGTCGGCGTTGAACGCTGTACAAACGAGTGGGTGAAGCTGTAGTGCCTTACCTTCGATAAGACGCGGTTGGAACGCTTGAATACCCAAACGGTGCAATGTTGGAGCACGGTTGAGCATGATTGGGTGTCCGTCGATAACCTTTTCGAGAATATCCCAAACTTCGTTGGTCTTGCGTTCTACAAGTTTCTTCGCACTTTTCACAGTTTTCACGTGTCCGCGCTCGATGAGCTTGCGAATAACAAATGGCTTGAATAACTCAACAGCCATGTCTTTCGGCAAACCGCATTCGTGAATTTTCAATTCCGGACCAACCACGATAACCGAACGACCGGAATAATCAACACGTTTACCAAGCAAGTTCTGACGGAAACGTCCTGTTTTGCCTTTTAGAGTATCAGCAAGTGATTTGAGTGCACGTTGTGATTCACTACGAACCGAACGGCGACTGTTATCAAACAACGCATCAACTGATTCTTGAAGCATCCGTTTTTCGTTACGTAGAATAACTTCCGGTGCTTTGATGTCAATCAAACGGCGTAAACGGTTATTACGGATAATAACACGGCGATACAAATCGTTCAAATCCGAAGTCGCGAATCTTCCACCTTCGAGAGGCACAAGCGGACGCAAATCAGGAGGAATAACAGGCACAACATCCAATACCATCCACTCAGGTTTGTTCGGAGTTTGTCCGTTTTCCGGAGGAAGGAATGATTCAAGAATACGGAGGCGTTTGAGAGCTTCTGTTTTCTTGGTAACTGCTGTTTCTTCACGTAATTGCTCACGCATACGATAGTATTCTGCTTCAGGGTCAATTCTTCTAAGCAGTTCTTTAATCGCTTCGCCACCGATTAAGCAGATGAATTTCTTTTGATCGTCATCATCCAAATTGCGCTCGGCATTTGATAATGATGCAAGAACTTCAAGATATTGTTCTTCAGTAAGTAAGTCTTTTACTTGCAAACCTGTGCTGCCCGGTTGAACAACTACATACGACTCATAATACACAATACGCTCAACATCTTTTGTAGGCATTCCAAGCGAGTGACTGATTTTGCTTGGCAGTGAACGCAAGAACCAAATATGAACTACAGGAACTGCGAGCATAATATGCCCCATACGCTCACGACGCACGGATTTTTGAGTTACCTCAACACCGCAACGGTCGCAAACGATACCTTTATAACGGATACGCTTATATTTACCGCAAGCACATTCCCAATCGCGAATCGGTCCGAAAATCTTTTCACAGAAAAGACCGTCTTTTTCCGGACGGAACGAGCGATAGTTAATGGTTTCAGGTTTTGTTACTTCGCCGTGAGAGCGGTTAAGCACTTCGTCCGGTGAGGCAATTTTAATCGTAATTTGAGAAAATCCTTTTCTAGGGATAGAATGGGATTGCATGGATTTTTCTCCTCTAAATGTTCTAAAAGTTTTATTTTATTTTTTCAAGTTTTAATCTTCTCGACTGACCGCGTTATTATTGATCTCAGCAATTTCTAATCCCCTCGGTCCCCTTTAGGATGACTTACTGTTTCTCACACTTATAAGTCATTAATCTATCTCTTGTCTCCCCCTTGTTAAAGGGGGATTAAAGGGGATTTTCTTCTGCTTTCCTCTTGTCTCCCCCTTGTTAAAGGGGGATTAAGGGGGATTTTCTTCTGCTTTCCTCTTGTCTCCCCCTTGTTAAAGGGGGATTAAGGGGGATTTCTTATTCAATAATAATATCCAAACACAACCCTTGTAATTCACGCACAAGTACGTTGAATGATTCAGGGATATTCGGGTTCGGCATGTTCTCGCCTTTAACGATTGTTTCGTACATCTTGGCACGACCTTGCACATCATCCGACTTAACTGTAAGCATTTCTTGCAACGTATGAGCCGCTCCGTACGCTTCGAGCGCCCAAACTTCCATCTCTCCCAAACGTTGACCACCGAATTGTGCTTTACCGCCAAGAGGTTGTTGTGTAATAAGCGAGTATGGCCCGATTGACCGTGCGTGAATCTTATCCTCTACAAGGTGGGATAGTTTAAGCATATAAATTACGCCCACTGTAATAACGTGGTCGAATTGCTCACCTGTCCGTCCATCATAAAGAATAGTTTTACCTGTACGTGGAAGTCCTGCTTTTTCGAGGTAATCACCCACTTCATCCCAAGTTGCGCCGTCAAAAATCGGAGTTGCAAAGTGGCAACCTAATTTTTTTGCAGCCCAACCGAGAGCGGTTTCATACAATTGACCCAAGTTCATACGAGAAGGCACGCCAAGCGGGTTAAGAACAATGTCAACAGGTGAACCGTCAGGTAAGAATGGCATGTCTTCAATCGCTACGATTTTCGATACAATACCCTTGTTACCGTGGCGACCTGCCATCTTATCACCCACTTGAAGTTTACGTTTTTTCGCTACATATACTTTAGCCATTTGGAGGATACCGGGTTGCAATTCATCCCCTGCTGCAATCTTATTACGTTCAGCACGGGCAGTTGCAATAATATCGTTCTTTTGGATACCGTAATTATGAACTAATTGGCGCACAAGCGACATTTTTTCATCATCATTGAACCAATCAGGTTCTACATCCAAAAGTTCCAATTTCAACGAACCGTCATCAAACTTTGTCATCACGTCTTTTGATTCCACCTTAGTTCCGCCACGGAAAAGGATAGTATCATTTGTCATACGGATACCAAGAACAGTCATTCCGCCTACTAATCTTGCCAAACGGCGAACTGTTTCTTCTTCATGCAATTTAAGAGTTTTTTGTTCACGTTTGGAGATTTGTTCCTGGCGTTTTTTCTCTTCATGACGAACTTGGTCATCGCTCGACATCACACGG
>CALMMI010000280.1 GCA_937868245.1 uncultured Ignavibacteria bacterium
AATGCCGAGACTGCTATAAACTATATCGTGCTAGCTGAACAAACAGCAATCGAACTCTCACTGCCAGATTTTCAGGCGGCAGTTCTGGAAAGTTGGGCTGAAGCTTGTGTTTCTTTTGGATTGTTCGAGAATGGGTTTAACCTGCTAAAACGTTCCACTCTGTTAGAAAAGCAAATACTCAATGAAAAGTCCTTGCAGCAATTGCGCGACCTTGAAGTTAAGTATGATGTTGCATTGAAACAAAAAGACAATGAGCTTTTAGCTGCGAATAACAAAGCCCTGGAACTGGAGCGAAACCATCTCGAATTCCAACTCTCCACCAACAACAAGTCTCTCCTCATCCAAATGAACGAGTTAAACGCATTCCGTTCGGATGTTATAAGTATTATCGCGCAACTGGATAAACAGGATGAAATTGGAAGGAAGCTAAAGACAAAGGTGAGGGAGTCACATCTTATGCAAGGAACATGGGCATCATACCTTGAAACATTCTCGAAAGTTCACCCGGATTTCCAAGCAACATTAACAAGCAAGTATAGAAATTTAACAAGAATGGAAGTGAAAATATGTATTCTGATTAAAGCCGGACTTACCTCGGAAGAAATAGCGCAAATCCTTTCACTTTCCGCCCGTACAATTGAGAACAACAGGCTGAGGATACGAAAAAAGCTTAACTTGGGTGAGCGGGAAAGTTTAAGCAAATATCTAATTGACTTGTAAAGCTCAATTACTTCCCTACAGCAAACATAAAGAACTTCAAATATTGAGTTTCCGGCATCCCGACTAAAATCGGGTGGTCGGGCGATTGTCCACCCCGATAGATAAGTCTAATCGGAATATTTAACTTCACTGCTTCCGAATGGATGATTTCCAGCAATGTATCCTCGTAAATATGTTGTGAGCAACTTGCAGAAACTAATACTCCACCCTTCTTTAAGAGCTGTAATGCAAGTTTGTTTATCTCCGCATATCCTTTTTTAGCAGCACCAACATTCTTTTTGCTTTTGGTAAAAGACGGGGGGTCTAATACGATACAATCCCACGACGATTTGTTTCGCACTTCTGTAGCTAAAAACTCGAATACATCTGCTTTCTGAAAGGAAACATTCGCAAGGTTATTTAGTTTGGTATTATTTGTAGCGGCTGCAACGGCGGTTTCCGAACTGTCGATTCCTAAAACTTCTTTAGCTCCTCCAGCCCCAGCATTTAATGCAAAACCACCTTGATTGCAAAAGCAGTCCAATACTCTTAACTCCTTTGAAATCTCACGAAGCCTGACCCTGTTATGCTTCTGATCAAGGAAATATCCGGTTTTCTGTCCGCCGACTAACGATAAAGTAAGCTGTACACCATTTTCAATTATCTCTACTGCATCGGGAATCGAACCATACACGATTCCTTCCCGCAATTCCAAACCTTCCAACTGTCGCAAATGAGAGGTATTCTTTTCGATAATCCCTTTTGTACCCGGAAACAAATGCAGCAAGGCTTCGATTATGTTTGAGAGCCGTGAATCCATCCCGGCAGAAAGAACTTGAAGGGAAAAATAATCGCCGAAACGGTCAATTACTACACCCGGCAGAAAATCAGATTCACCGAATACAAGTCGGTACGACATTTCCCCTATCATAATTTGCTTGCGCAATAATTCGGCTTTGCCAATTCGTTCGATGAAAAAAGGTGTGGAAAGCTCTCTAATTTTTTCACCAAGCAAGCGTACCGCGATTAAAGAGTTTGGATTATACA
>CALMMI010000281.1 GCA_937868245.1 uncultured Ignavibacteria bacterium
ATGATTTGAGCGACCTCGATAAAAACTACACCATGTTTGGTAAAGTTTTAAAAGGGATGGATGTGGTGAGCTTAATAGGTAAAGTACCTACTCAAAATAGTGTTCCTATTGAGCCGGTAAGCATAATATCTACAAAAGCAGAAAAGCCGTAAAGATAGATTCATAGACACATAAAAAAAGAGCGTAGAAAATCAATTTCTACGCTCTTTTTTTTGTCTGTAAGTTCTTTACACAATCAAATTATGCAATCGTTACTTCATCACACAGATATACATCTTGGATCGCATTTAATAACTGAACGCCTTCCTTCATAGGACGTTGGAAAGCTTTTCTGCCGGAAATAAGCCCCATGCCCCCGGCTCGTTTATTGATGACGGCTGTTGTAACCGCTTCAGCAAAATCATTATCTCCGGAAGCACCACCTGAGTTGATAAGCCCGATTTTACCCATATAACAATTTGCTACCTGATAACGGCATAGGTCAATCGGATGGTCGGTCGTAAGCTCTGTGTAAACTCGCTTGTCAATTTTCCCGTAGGAAGAATTACCCATATTGAGAGCAGTATAACCACCATTGTTTTCAGGAAGTTTTTGTTTGATAATGTCAGCTTGGATTGTTACTCCAAGGTGATTTGCCTGACCTGTTAAATCGGTAGAAACATGATAATCCTTATCGGATTTGAAGGCATTATTACGGAGATAGCACCATAGAATAGTTGCCATCCCAAGTTCATGTGCCTGTGCAAAGCAATTGGCTATTTCAACAATTTGCCTTCCGCTTTCCTGAGAGCCGAAATAGATGGTTGCCCCGATAGCTGCCGCGCCCATATCGTATGCTTGCTGAACTGTACCGAATAGAATTTGGTCAGCTTTATTTGGATATGTAAGGAGTTCATTATGATTGATTTTTACGATAAACGGTATTTTGTGAGCATACTTGCGTGATGTGTTGGCAAGCACTCCAAAAGTAGAGGCAACTGCATTACAACCACCTTCGATTGCAAGTTTTACAATGTTTTCCGGGTCGAAATATGCAGGATTTTTCGCGAAACTTGCACCTGCCGAATGCTCTATTCCCTGATCAACCGGAAGAATGGATACATATCCTGTTCCGGCAAGTCTTCCGGTTGAGTTGATGTATTCTAAATTCCGTAATACCCTGTTATTGCGATTGGTAGAATCGAAGTATTTAGCAACGAATTCTCCGTTAGGAAGAGCTAAGTTTTCTTTTGGAATAGTAGAAGATGTGTGAGTAAGATAATACTCGGCTTTATCGCCTAAATAGGAGGAAATGGTTTCAATCATAAGATTATAGATTTAATGTATTGTTTGGGAGTAATTATGCTGCAAAAATAACGAAGTTTGGTGATTTATAGAGTATGCTTAGGATTTGTATGATTATTTCTTGGAAGTATTTGCGTTTTTAATAGGTACAGCTGAAAAATATGGGTGAAAGGAGAATATATTTTTTAGTTTTGTAGATTATTTCACTGAATACCAATTCTTATCTTTTACGAAGATGCTTGGAAATTAATATGAAAAAACTCATACTGCTTTTGCTTTTGGTTGTGTGTCAATCAATGTCAGCCCAATGGAAAAAAATCAATCTTTCCCCTCCCTTTAATAATGGATATTATCTGGATGTTTTTTTCTTACCGTCTAATCCTCAGTATGGATGGATTAGCGGGTTTAATAGTTATGTACTACGTACCACTGATGGCGGTGCTTCGTGGGAGGGTCATATACTTAATAATAATGAAATGTTGGAAAGCATCCATTTTGTTACTCCTCTGATTGGCTACACCTCAGGTCCGAATGGAGTATACAAATCAATAGACGGCGGTATTTCATGGAGTGATGTCTCACCAAAAACCATTCCTAATATACTTTGGGGATGTTTTTTTGTTAATCAATATGTCGGTATTGTTGTAGGGGGCGGATGTGCCGGTGATGAGCAATCTTTTTTTAGAACAACTAATGGTGGTGCTACTTGGAATACGTTCACGCAAAAAATTCCTGAGAGCGGCTTGACAGATGTAATGCTTTATTCAGAAGATGGTTTAGGATATGCCTCAAGCAGCGGTATCATTTGGAGAACATTGGATGGTGGTCGTACTTGGTCGGTCTTTTCGCAGACGGGCGGTTTATATTGGCAGGAAGAAATTACAAATATCAATAACTCATTTCTTGTCCCTATTTCCGGTACTGATTGTTCCGGTGGTCGAGATGTTAAGGGGGAGTTAAGATTTTCGAGCAATGGAGGAGGTAAGTGGCAAAGTTTGCAAACTTTTCAATCTATGTTCGGTACATTTCTTATAAATGAAACCTCAGGTTGGGGAGTTGGAGATGGTGCTTTAGTCTATTACACAAGTGATGCAGGAGCTACATGGCAAAGCCGAAACAATGGAATTGATCCGAATGCTAATTTAGATGATATATATTTTACATCGGATTCGGTGGGTTGGGCAGTAGGGCAAGGTGTGTATTATGCCCCGCTCAGTGTATTGTCAAATGTAACTGAGATTACCAACACGGAAAACAAGCTCCGTGTTTCTCCACAACCATCCGAAGATTATCTGCAAATAAGTGGAATAACACCACGCGATTTGAATGATAACATCAGTATCTTCAACATCCTCGGTAAAATAGTAAAACAAGAGCACATTAACGAAACTACGCAATTTCAACTGAATATCTCGGATCTCACACCCGGTGTCTATTACCTACGAGTCGGAAATGAAACGAAGATGTTTGTAAAGAAATAGTAAACACAAAAAAAACGGCAAGATTTAATCTTGCCGTTTTTGATACCATTCAGGTATGTAATTACTCATCACCGTACAATGAAACTTCTCCTTGTTGCCGTAAACTGCCCGGAAGTAAACTTAATAGTATAAATACCATCAGAAATATCACCTACAGGAACTGTTACTTTGTGTTCACCTGCCATTAGAGAAGGAATCTCTATCGTTTTAACAACCTCTCCTAATTGATTGATGATTGCGAAAGTTGCCTTACCGCTTAACCCCACACTTACATCAAAGAATACGTCATTCGATACAGGATTTGGATATGGTTCGCTAAGCGAATATGTTTTTCCTGTAGAACCAACCACTCGTGCATTACTAAAACATCCGAGCAACATTTCTACCGAAGTACCTTCGGAAGAAAGGGTAAGGCATCGTAACGAATTTTGGACTGAGAACGATACCGGATACATTCCTTTTTGCTCTAAATAGGTATTTAAATCCAACGTGAAAAGTTTTTGCGATTGCAATTCATGAATAGGCTGTGTTGCTGTTCCAAGAATGTTAAAAATACCATTTAGCTGCTGAGAATTGTCAATTGTCCATTTCCATCCGGGCATAACGGGATTCACACCCACTACATCTAATACACGAGGTGGAACAGTTACTGTCACGCGCAAAGAATCGAAATTAGTATTGTTAAGATTTTCAACGGTTGCGTTAACACTCATTGATATTCTTTCACCCGGGTTAAATGTAGGGTTATCCGCTATGAGTTTTATATCACCCTTCACAGTGTAACCACTGCCTGATATACTGACTGTAAACGTTTGGCTTGCTTCTGTAGTTAATAAAAGAGTAGAAGAATACAACTTTTCTTCAGCAGGACTGAATGTAACATAGATACTTTTGGTTGTCCCCGCAGGAATAATCAAAAAATCGGTAGGTGA
Organism: uncultured Ignavibacteria bacterium; assembly: GCA_937868245.1. GTDB lineage: Bacteria > Bacteroidota > Ignavibacteria > Kapaibacteriales > UBA961 > JADJXV01. Next base: position 3,698 of record CALMMI010000281.1, read on the forward strand.
GTATGTAAATACACTGCCATCACCTGTGAAGTCTATTTTTGATATTTTCACATCATTTACAGGGTCGATATTGGTAATGTTAATGGAATCAAGAGATGATTCACAGGTAAGAACCCTTGCAAAATCAATCATAGGATCCACTTGCAGAGGTGTAAAGAACCCTGAACCAGTTATCTCAACAGTATCGTATCTTGGAATCGTAATATCAGGACCCGGAACAGCATCGGACATAATTTCAATATGAGTAATCCGCTTACCGACAGCATTTGCCGTAAAACGAATATCGTAGGTTTGAATATCGGATGTGTTATCCTGAACAATAAAATTTGTTGCCGGTGCACTTGCCCATGCAAAATCTGCTGTGTTATCACCGGGGAGAGTAATAAACCGCATCCCTTTAACAACTGTTTCGGAAGTTGTACTTGGGTTGTATATTGTTAGTTTACCAATCTCAGGAGAAAGTGTGTTAAGATATGTCGGCTTAAAATCATACCCAATTGCCCGTATTTCCGGAAGTACACCCTGCCCGTCCAATGTTCCTACCAACGGTTTTGAGAAGCCCTCTATTTCTGCAAGTACTGCGTTATGATATGTAAGGGTATCTTGAGGGTTAAAGAGAACTAAAAAGGAAGTATCTTTCCCCACAGGAATTATCAGTGGAAGATTAGGAAAAAGAGGGATAAAGCTATTATCAGGCTGCGTTTCGAGTGATAATTTTGTTATTTTCAGAACAGTAGTTCCGGAATTTTTTATCGTAATCTTATCAGAATTATCTGTTAGAATTCGTTTCCTGAACCAGTTGAGAGAATCAATCTTTGCTTGACGGTCGATACCAAAGCCTGTAAAGATAATTTGCTCGTTAGAACATTCCGTAAAAACTTTAAGAACAGAGGACAGATAACTTGTAGCTGATGGAGTAAAACGTATTGTGAGTGAAATACATGAATCCTTCGGTATCGTAACACCCTTTAATGCAGATGTCAAAGAGAAGTCTGCAGGGAAATTCCCCTCGAATTTATAATCGGTAAATGTAATAGGAATCTGACCTTTATTACAAAGAATGGCGTTAAATGTTGTATCATGGAAATCGCCGATTTGACCTGTTCCAACGGTAATAGGTTGATATGCAAACCCAAAATAAGGGTCTGCTATCGTACAGTATGCATCACTAACATCGCCTTGTGAGAAAATTCTTCCTACTCTCCGTACAAAAAAATCTTTTGCTCCTACACTCCGTATAGATGTATCTCCAGATGTGTAATTTCCTGAATAATTAATAGTTTCGTAGGCGTTACCAATGCTGTCACGTGCAACTCTCGGATTGAATGGTGGCTCGTATGTGCTATCCTGGATGTGGGTAACATACCCATTTGGGTCAATCACAGCAAGGAAAGTCTTTGGTACATTTGGGGCTTCCAACCTTGAAGTTAATCCACTCACGAGACGGACGTTCATAATACCTTGATATGTACCTTCTATATATATGTTTTTTGTTGCTGAATCTCTGCCAATTCTCAGTGCATGAACATCGGTACTGCTGTTAATTGAATTAAGCCATGTTTGCCTTCCCGTTGCGTCAATCTTTCCAAAAAACAGTGTGTAGCGATTGGTTGCAGTAGGCATATACTCGCCTAAAATGTAACATGAAATGTCAAAAGAATCCATTGCAACACATTTACCAGCTGAGAAAGTATAAG
>CALMMI010000282.1 GCA_937868245.1 uncultured Ignavibacteria bacterium
AACCGTAGGGCATCCTGCAATCCATGCTAGGTGTGTAGGGGCGGAATCGTTGGTAAGTATCACCGTACATTGTTTCAAAAAATCAATTGTTTGAACTATTGTTGTTTCACCGGCAAGTGAAATTCCGCCTGAAGCAGCTGCCAAACGCTTACACAATTCAGCATCTTCCCTCCCTCCTAAAAAAACACATGAGTATCCTTTTTCAACAAAGTACCGCGCAGTTGAAACAAAGTACTCTTCGCACCAACGTTTAGTAGCCCATACTGAACCGGGAGCGATTGCAATAACAGGTGATTTAATTCCATAATGATGAACGAATTGACGAACCGTATCAGAATCAATCGATGGGATTGTTACAACAGGAGGATTTATTACCTTTTCTATTGGATTTTGAATATCATCGAATGCAGTAAGCAGCATTAGATTTCTTTCAACTTCATGGAGATGGGTAAAGTAATTGATTCTCTTGGAATACAACAATGAAAGTGAATTTTTAGAAAATCCTATAGAGCACTTTGCATTTGCAAGTGTAGTGAGTACCGTAGTACGAAAAGAACGATGGGGGGCAATAATACAGTCGATGTTATTTTTCTTTAACTCATTTGCAAGTAATCGAATCCCTCTTAATCCCTTATGGTTTTTTCTCTTATCAAACGGAATTACTCTATCAACTGCATCAGAACATTCAACTAATGGAGCAGCAAGCGGGGTAGTAACAACGGTGATTTCAGCTGAAGGATGGTAGCGCTTTATAGCCTCGGCAAGTGGAAGAGTTAGAGCAACATCTCCAAGAAATGCAGTCTGAATAATGGCAAAACGAGAAAAATCGGTGATATTCATTTTTTCCATCTATTATGTTGCCAAGCCCATAATTCGGGTTGTTCTCTGATTGCTTGTTCAAGAGCAGCTACGTGGCGTTTAGTCAGTTCTTCAATTCCTGCTTTGGAGTGCTCCAAATCGTTATGCAGTATTTCTTTCAATTCTACAGAATATATCCCATTTTCATCACGTTTGGAGAAACCGATTATTATTGGTGACCCGAATTTTAAAGCAAGTGCAGCCGGTGCTTCATACGTTGCGGCTGGACGACCGAAAAAATCTATAAAAATATCTTTACTGCCATCAGCTGCTTGGTCTGCTAGCAAAGCAACAGTTTCACCGTTACGCAGTTTTTGAACAATTTTTCTAGCTGCATTAGCTGTGGGAATAATGGTATTATTGTAACGTGTTCTGAAAGAATTGATATGGGCATCAGCATAGGGATTGTGTTGATGAGTTACAACTACTCCTATCGAGTTTCCGGATAACAAACCGGCAGAATAGGCAAGCAATTCCCAGTTTCCATAATGCCCCGAAAGGAGAATTAGTCCTTTCTTCCTAGATGCTGCACTATTGATTAATTCAATATTACGATAACGAATCAACTTTTTAATTTTTGAGTCGTTCAACCACGAAAATGACACTATTTCTGCAAGTACGATCCCAAGATTTCGATAGGATGCCTTTGCAGTTTTTAGATGCCATTCATCTGTTTCATCAGGAAAAGCAACTTGAATGTTTTGAAGTGTGATTCCAAATCTTTTTTTGCTTATTACTCTCAAAATCACTCCCAACAATGCACCCAGTTTCATACGTGCTTTTATCGATATATGTCCACAAATGAATCCAATACCATGTAAACATAATGCAAGGACATAATTTTGAAATTGCTTCATAGTACAGCAAAAATTCTATCGTGGGTCCAACTGACTGTCGCTGGCTGAATTAAACAATTGGACATATTGTTCGAACCATCTGTCATTACGGGATTCACCAATAGCAGTAGAGTTAATTTGAATATAATTACCGAATCCCTTTAAATCAACGAATTGAAACTGCATCCCACCTTGCTTGCCATCTATATACCAAACTTCATAAGGTCGAACACCTGATTCGTTGGTATGTCTATCTACTTGTGTAGGGAAGCCATACTTCATCAATACCCTGCCTTGATCTGTTTTCCATCCTTCTTTAATCAGAATATTTGAGAAATATGTGTTCGCATGGGCAATTGCTTTTCTAAATTCGTCTAAACGCTCATTTTGAGGTGTTTCAGGTTTTGGGTCACGTTCTTTCCAGAAGCGGTAAAGGAATTTTTGCTTCGCTATAACATCGTTCAAGGATTCATACAATTGCACTTCATTATGGGTAGCTATGAGTTTGGCTTTACTGTATTCATCATCAATACGTTGGGCAGATAAAGTAGCAAATTCACTTGAATGAAACAATTCGTCCTCACTTAACGAAGGAGCAAGTTCAACAGGCATTTCAGGGTTTAGAACATAGAATTTCTTTATTGCAGTAATATTATCCGATGTGTTCGATAACGATTGTACCATGAGTTGCAGATAATACAATCCACTTGATAATCCGTCCAAAGGTATCGAAGTGGATTCAACAATTGCATCCGAAAGAGCCGGACGTAAAAGTTGCACAGTAAATTGTTCACGCTTTGCACCATCAAGGATTTTATATTCTACTCTGATACTATCATGAGCAAAAGTTTTTGCGTTATATATTTCAGAATATATTGAAAGAGACGGTTCATTGCCTATAAATTCATGTTTTGGGTTTGGTACTACAATAAGACCGTTTTTAAGAAACGGAGAATTAGCATTGCCATTTGAAGAGGAGATTTGGGAAGCAAGTTCTATATCACTTAGAACTATTGAGTTTTTAGGAACTGCTCTTACAATTAACTGCAACGAAGTTTTAGCTTTTGTTGTTGAATCATTTAAATCATAGATTTCAACATCCACTGTATATTGTCCGGGTGATAGAATAAAAGACTTCTGCCCAACAAGATTACGTTGATGCTTACGGATGAGCGTATCTGAAATATTATCAGAAATCCATTGCTGTTTGTCAACTACACCTAAAGACACTGAATTAATTTGAAGATTAATCCTTAGTGAACCAATATACTTATTTCCATTTTTGATATACCGCAGGGCAGTATCCGGAAAAGAATAATAAAACTCACATAAACTATGTGTATCATCATATCTAAATTGAGCAGCATCAACCGTAAACGGAATTTTCTTAGCTTCTGCGCCAACAGCTGCCAACATAGCAGTAACAGCTATAAAAAGAAACAATAGATTTTTCATAATCTTTCCTTAGAAATGAAGTACAAGTATCGTTTGCAAATAAAAATTGCCGTTGAATAAATCATCCAACGGCAACTTGCGTTTATCAATACATAGCTATGAAATTAATATTTCAAATAGTATATTATGGCACTCTTAAAGAAATAGTAAAGCGATTTACCAAACCAAGAGCTTCTGTAGGGCTAATCGAATAATCAAGCTGACCATCGAAACCACCACCAATGTATTTAAGACCTAAACCGCCGGAAACACCGAATGAATCATGACCGAAGCGATAACCACCGCGGATAGCAACAAAATTTTTCCATACATATTCTGTTCCTATTGAGAATTGTTCAGGAGAATCAGATAGTGTTTCAAATCCGGCAGAAGCAATCCATTTATGATCGGCTTCTTCAGGAGTGATTGCCTCGCCATTTACAATGCTCATCATATCTGTTGAGATGTTTGCACGGAAAATTAGAGGTAAATCGAATG
>CALMMI010000283.1 GCA_937868245.1 uncultured Ignavibacteria bacterium
AAGAAAAACGGTGAACAGACATCGGTCTCGATGTGAAACGATGCAAAAGCGTAACCCGAATCTGTGGGGGTAAACTCTACTGTAACATCTCTACTTTGTCCTGATTTGAGCGTAAAGTTTCCACCACCGGAAACAATCTTAAACCGGATATCATTCGGGAAAATATCTATTACATTTATGTCCTTGCCCTTGGCTGTAATGGTAGTTTTAAGTTGAATAGGGATATTCGGGACTGTCTCCCCAAAATCAATAATAGATGGGTTCATTTGCAAACGAATCAATCCCGAGTTTGGGCGGGTATATTTGATATCCGCTGCAATTTTTGCGTTTGGAATTGCAGCATGCACTACCACATTCGGCAAACATCCCGGACCGCTCTCCCATTCTATTTGGCATGGCTCGAATTGCTCTATTTCCTGAAGAATCGAAAGGTATATACTTTCTGCCTGGGCAGGTGTCCGTATATTTTCGTAATATTTGCCTCCGGTTTCATTAGAAATTTTACGTAACAACTCTGGTGCAGGAATCCCTAACGAAATAGTATATATCGCTACATTTTTTTTCTTAGCCAATTTGATGATTTCATCTGCGTTTCCATTCCCTTCCCCATCGGTAAGATATATTATGATACGTTTGTTCTTGCCATAATCTGCTATGGAGAGTGCGGACGAAGGCGGGTTGCGTAACCCCATATCATGATCTGTTCCGCCGCGAGGCTCTAAGGCTGTGACTGCAGCGAGCAGTTTTTTACGGTCGGTAGTGAAGTCCTGGTTAAGGTAATTTAGATGGTCGAAACTTGTTACTGCGCATTCCGAAAAACCAAGATGGGCAGCATTTATAAACGAAGCCGCCGCCGTTTTAGCAAGTTCGATATTCGGATAGCCGAACCGCATTGACCCCGAAACGTCAATGGTGAGAATTGCAGATACTGCAATTTGAGCATTGGAAGCAGGACATGCCAGTTTCGTAACCGGACGTACAAGCCCGTCTTCACTAAGAATAACATCTGCCGGAGATACATTCAGGATGATACCCGAAGAATCATATACTGTACAAAGAGCTTTTATCGTCGGGTAATTGGTGGTATCGATACCATACAGCGCAAATCCTTGAGCATGAAGTTCAAGTGTTGAAAGCAGAAGTAGTGCAAATGCGGCGAAATATTTCATAAGCTATATATTGAAAATGAGATAAGCTTTTATCTGTGTTTATCACAAATTTACGTGAATATTTTGTGAAAATTCGGGGAATTCTTGGGAGGGAGGGTTTACTCACTTCGATACGAGTTAAGTATGGATTATATTTTCTACACAAAGTATTTCAATTTTCAGTGTAAATGCTTTAAGTGGTGAATTAGAAGCAGTATGTATCCGAGTAGATTAAATTTCTGAATTATGTAAACTCTCTTATCAAATGAAACTTTTTTCAAAAAAATTCATTTGTTTTAGTGGTATTTAACAGATTCCTGTACTATTCGGTTGAGCCGAATTTTGCCAAAATGTAATACTAACACTCAACATAAATTCTTAATTTTAAGTAAAGTAGAGCTTGCGCATACATATTAAAAAATAGGAGTATAAACCAAACCTAATTTAATACTTATAGTAAGCGAGTTGAATATCTTTGTTACATCACATGAAGTTGAGACAACAAGACCGTCACTAATCGGAAATATTAATCCAGCACTAATAAACGGATTATTGTCTGAAGAATATTTTTCAGGTACTTTGTTTTGAGAATAATCTAAATACTCTTGATCCCAGTTTTCAGCAAATACTTCCCCTATTTGCAAGATTCCAAAGAAATCTTGAATTTTATGAGATATACCCGCACCTATTCGATACACATTCTGCTTTGAAGCATATATAACTTCAGTGCTACTGGTAGAATTATCTTTAGGTAAATCACTTGCCACACGATTAAAATCTGCAGAAAGCATCCCCATTACATAAGCATTATCACCGATTTTTGTTCCTACTGAAGCTCCTAAACCAATACCATAAAAAGCTTGATATCTTGGATCATAATCTGATCCACCAGATGATAATCCCAGATTAAGATATGGCCCCACTGTCAACCACAATGGTTTAGTTTGTGTATTATACGTAGAATAAATTTTTGTCGGCTGTACGTGCTTGTTTTGGGATTCTTCTGATTGCAAGTTATTATGTTTAACTATGGGTTGCCTTGTAACCACATCGACATTTTCTGCCTTGAACTCAAGAATCGACCCATCGTATAATCTGATCTTATAGTACTTGTTAGGAATCTGCTCAAAAATAATTCCTCTGAACGAAACACCGGTCTTCAAAAGTATTACATCCTCCCATTCGTTTGCAGTTCCATTTCCTGATTGTGAAATAGCTAAAGAACTTGAAATACACAAAATAATTACGGTGAGTATTAGCGTAAATCGCATAGATATTAGTTAAGTAAAAAATGTCACTATAATATATAATCCGGAATATTGTTTAAAATCCCGGATTGAATCGCCAAAGAAAGACAACAACATCGTAACAAGAAAATTCAACCTACAGAATATTAATACTTTCCATTTATTTAGGGAAGTACAAGCATCAAAAATTTGGAGTATAAACCAAACCAAATTTAAAAGATAAATTTACTGAATCGTACAGCCCTGATACATCAGCTATTCCAGAGCCAGAAAGTGTACCTTCAATAATAGGTAATATCACTCCCCATCCAATTAATGGGTAACTATCTGAAATATACTTTTCGGGAACAGTATATCCATCAAGGTCTAAATGTTCAGGAATCCAACTTTCACCAAAGGCTTCACCAATTTTCCATACCAAAAAAAAGTTTTGTATTTTATGTGACATACCAACACTAATAGAATATCTGTTCATTTTTGAGGTGTAAGAATATACAACTTCATTAGAATTTATATTTTTGTATGAAGTAAGTACTTTGTTGAAATCTACAGAAAGTGCTCCCCAAGCATACATCTTATCACTTATTTTTGTTCCCACGGAAGCATCAAGTGCAATACCATACAGTAAGCCTACAAGTGGGGCATTTTTAGATACTGGAAATAACCCAAATAGGCTCCCCAAATCACCTACATGAATACTTGGTCCAATTGTCAACCACAATGGTTTTAAAGGCGCATCAATAGGAACATCATAAATTTTAGCAATAGCTATATTCTTATCGCTTGGTTCTTCCTTCTGTAGCTGAGGAAGTTTAACTTTAGGTTGCCTGGTAACAACATCTACTAGAAAGGATTCAAATTCAAGAACAGTTCCATCATTAAGTCTGATTTTATAAAATTTACCAGGAATCTGTTCAAAGATAATTCCTCTAAACGAAGTACCACTCTTCAGAAGGATAATATCTTCCCATTCATTAATAGTTTCATTACCGGTTTGTGATATGGCAGAAGAGTGTGTAAAGAATAGGATAATTAAAGTAAGTATTATAGTGAAACGCATAGATATTTTTTAGAAAGTGAAAAAAAAAGAAAGCCGCTGTGTTAGATTACACACAGCGGCTTAAATACTACCAAATTAATTAGTTAGATTCGATTGTTGCATTCGAACCATTGTAAATTGTAACGTGATTATCTTGACTTCTTGATGAAATCAATTCACGTGTTCCGTCAGAATTAACAGTTAAATTATAAATTTCTTTATTAGGATCTCTCAAATCGCCTGTGCTGGCTTTTTTCCAAATATCTGCTTTGATTCCGTATGCCTGTTTGCTTACAACAAGCAAAGGTAGATATTTGTATGTGAGTACGACATTTGTAGCAAACTCGCCTCCACCTGCTTCTATACATCTGTCAACTGCTGTTTTAAGTTCAGGAATCCCAGTAGGAATTATCATAAGGATGGACCAAGCTGCATGTTCAGCTTCAAATGTTCCTGTTTTGACATATTTACTACCTAAATCAAAGTTTTTGGTTGACATACCAGTAAAATCACCAATTCTAGTATTGCAACTTTGTACAGAAAAACATACTATAATACCAAGGCAAAAAAGCGAAACTAAACGTTTCATAAACAACTCCAAAAAAAATAGTAAAAAAATTGTGCAAGGATAATGCAAGAGCAATTTATGATTGTACTGCTAAATATCCAAATTATTTTTTTCTATCAGATGAAAAACTACAAAAAAGTAGAAATTTTAACACATTGTTTCAAAATTGAAACTACAATTTATCAACTGATTTAGCCCGACAGCAGATTTATACGCCTAAACTAATAACTGCCATTACTTTATCATTACTTGTTTTTTACAAACACCAGTTTCTCACTACCGAAAAGCTAAAAAAAACTAAGGATGTTAATTTTCGGGTGTGTTTACTTTTTGTGGCATAAATTGTATTGGCATGCTATTTACCATTAACTTGGTTTCATAAAAATAAGGATAAACTACTATTAATTAAAATTCAATGTTAGGCTTGACAATCAATTGTCTCTTTTTGTAAGAAAGTA
>CALMMI010000284.1 GCA_937868245.1 uncultured Ignavibacteria bacterium
AGATTCAAAACCAACACCTGCTACATTCCAATCTCCGGTAGGAGCAGGGGATGTGCATGTTGCCAATACGGCAACATTGCGCTTAGCAGCAACTAATGGAGTTCTCCGTTTAGCTCAAGCTACAAATCTGTTCGTTACCGGTGATTTTGTAAATAGCGGTGATGGAACGAATATTGATGCAAATCCTACTTCAACTGTAATATTTAATGGTTCAGCCGGACAAGAAATAGAAAAAACAATTCAATCGAACGGCTATGGAAATGTAACTACGTTACTTGAGAAAAGTGCTCGAGGCAATGTTTTTATGACCGGGAATCTCAAGGTTGAATCCGGCAATATTATTATGCTCGGCTCAACGCTAACAATGATAGACTCCAAAAAATCTGCAACCTATGTAGGTGGTTTGGAGGAAGTTGTCGGTTCCATGCGCAGATTGAATCTCCCTACAGGAACAGAGCCGTACACATTTAACAATGTTAATACAACCGTATCATTCTTATCGGCTAAGTCAACAGTTCCACCTGAAATGACATTTACTGTCACACCGCTTGCAAGCCCGGGAAATCCTGCTCTTCAATTTACAGATACAACAGATGCTAACAGACGTATAACTCTTAGTTATACAGGAACGGAAGACTGGGAAGCAACAGTTCGTGCAGGATATAAAGTAAATGAAATTGGTGCAAGGGTGGATGAATCACATCTTGAATTCTTCGAAACTACGGATACGAGCGCAAAGAACCTTAATACATCGTTATTGAATCCTGCAAATCAATACTCAAGAAAAACAGCTACGAATGCTGCAATGGGATATGTTGAACTTCCCGGGATTCGTCCAACGAAGCTATCATCTCCGTATCCTGCATCGTCACTTTTTGCATCGGGACGTGATTTGCTGTTAAGATATTCTCCTGGCAATCCATATTTGATACTATCGGCACGTGTATTGCTTGAAGGTCCGTACAGGGATGGTTCAATGGCGTACGATCTGAGAACATTGAATCTAATAGATTCTGTTGCTCCGAATATCACGCCGTATAATTTGGATACAAACAGATTATTCGAAAAAGTAAGAGTAATGCCTGATTCTATTGTGGACTGGGCTACGGTCGAGGTTCGCTCTGAGTTCTCCGGCGGTAATAAAACCTACAGAAATTGCTTTATCCGTTCTGACGGTATGCTTGTTGACTTGGACGGTAAAAGTCCGGTTGCCTTGCCGCTATCTGTACCGGGTGACTTTTATGTAGTGGTTCGCCATAGAAATCACCTTGCGATTATGACTTCAACTCCTGTTCCTCTTAAATTAAAATCTTCGATTCAAACAGGACTTCAAACAGTTGACCTTACAGATGAAACTATAGTCCTTGGTGGGGCAGAAGCCCTTAAGGCAATAGCACGCAGACCTGATAATTCTATTATCTATGGAATGCCGGCAGGTGATTATAATACAGACGGTACTATCGACAATGTAGATTACGACCGAATTTGGTCATGGCGGGATTATGAAGGTTATTGGAATGAAGATACCGACTTAAATGGTATCGTAACAACAAGAGACTTTAATATTAGCTGGAACAATGCTAATATGAAAAAGAAAACAGTAGTTCCGTAATCTAATGATAAAAAGAGCCGCACGTAAAGCTTCACTATTACTAATGAACAAAAGAATATCATATTTCCTTACAGTTTTCGCTATCTTGCTTTTGCAGGCAGTATCGGCTTATGCCGTTGCTACCAACGAAATAGCAATTGCTACAATTGCCAATCCATTACTTGAAAAAGAAAATGAATTGCAGTTTTCCATTAATATTACACGTACTACCGATGAGTGGGTACGGTGGGCAAATGGTACATTTCAACTTGATTTGCAAGGTACAGGTATCCGTTATGAAAACTTGGGAATTGAACTGATTCCTGATTCAACCGATTTAAATTTGGCTTTCTATACCATTACTCCCAGAATAGTAACAGTTGATTTGGTGCCCGGAACACGGTTAACAAAGAATAGAATCAGTATTACAGTATTAGGACCTCAGAATTATTCTGAAGCGCATCAGGTTTTTTTAGATTCTGTGAAACCCCTCAAAGTAGGTAGATTCCGAGTCTTTACATTAGATAATTCAGTATTCCCCCTGCAATTGACTTTAGAGTGGCTAAAACCGGAGGCGTACTACCAAGCGTGTGCATATAAGTTATTAAACGACAGCATTCCTTGGCACGTTGGAAACAACAACATCGAAATGCGTAATAAAGTTCTATACCGCTCAGATATACCTCCCGGCATACCCACTATGGTGATGACATTGTGCGACAGCACACAGTATATAGGAGAGAAGATAGTTAAATTAAGTTGGTCAACTAATGGAGAGCGTAATAGCTACGGGTTCGATATTTTGAGAGCGAAGTTACCGTTTGGTGAAACAGACCCAAGCCAGTTAACCTATACAAAAATTGCATCATTCCCGAAGACCGGGCATGGAACTACATTCAAGAGATATAATTACGGACCCTATTACGATTCCGTTGGATTGGATCGTGGAGAAAAGTATTACTATAAAATTATCAGTATGTCTGCCGATAATATACCGAACCTAGATTCTGCTGGGCAGGTAATCGAAAGCTACTGTTCGGTTGATATTCCGTATGCTGTTATTGTTCAGGCTATTCCAATGCCTAACCCGTTTAGCGACGGTACAAAAATTACCTATAAACTTGATGATGATGTATATCTTACAGCAACAGTCTATGATCCTCTCGGACAAGTTGTACAGGTGCTGATAGATAATCAATTCTTAAAAATGGGTAATCATGAGATTAATTTCCAAGCATCCGATTTTGCTGTGCAGGGGATGTACGAGGCGGTCTTTACAGCTCACCCGATTAATGATAATTCAATCGAGTTATCACGTGCGGTTGTTAAACTACAATTGAGCAGATAAGATTATTGTGAATACCCTACTATCCATATTGTCCTACTTTAAGAATAAAAAGACACTGTTATTTATAATAGTTGTCGGTACGTTGTTTTCAGTTCCGAAAGATTCGTTCTCACAAGCTCCAATTGGTGAATTTAAGGAAATTCGAGTTTTGCAGAATTTGGATACTGCGGTTCGTATTCGTAAGAATGGTGCGTTATGGTTTGGAGCAATGGTAGGCGGAATGGGTAATTATTATCTTGGCACACTCAACGTACCCCGGCTTGGTCCCGACCCCAAAAATGGCGTAGTGGATATAACATCCGGCGACGGAAGCGGTATCTATGCCGGTTTGTTGCTTCAATATCAACCTCCCGGAACACG
>CALMMI010000285.1 GCA_937868245.1 uncultured Ignavibacteria bacterium
TCTTGTGCCGATGATTAGTGGGGGGGGTTGCTGTGTGGTGGGAGGGGGGGCTTGGGCGGAAGATATTGATACAGTAATGAAACTTGGAATGAACCACCCGATGGGACCCCTGACCCTTGCCGATTTTATCGGTTTGGACGTATGCCTTTCGATTATGGAAGTGCTCCATACAGGTTTGGGTGATGATAAATATCGCGCTTGTCCTCTTTTGAGAAAGATGGTTGCGGCTGGATGTTTGGGACGGAAATCGGGTAAGGGATTCTTTACGTATGCTTGATGTTTATAACTGAAGTAATCCATTCGGTCAATGAGGGAAGAAGAAGCCACCCCGTCCTTCGGACACCCCTCCAAGGGATGGGAATTTCGTTCTGAGTGTAAGTGTCTTTGTCTTAAATTCCCCGTCCTTTGGAGGGGTTGGGGTGGTGAGGCCAAGTAGAAAAAAAAGAAGCCACCCCTTCCTTGGGACACCCCCCCAAGGGAGGGGATTTTCGTTTTGAGCGTAAGTGTCTTTGTCTTAAATTCTCCTCCTTAGGAGGGGGTGGGGTGGGTGAGTCCAAGCAGAAAAAAAGAAGCCACCCCGTCCTTCGGACACCCCTCCAAGGGATGGGAATTTGTCCCGGGCGTAAGTGTCTTTGTCTTAAATTCCCCTCCTTTGGAGGGGTTGGGGTGGTGAAGCTAAGCAGGGTATATTAATACCTATAGTTCAATTCACTTTTGAATTGAACTATTCAGTTTGAAGGAAGTTTGGGGAAGTTTTGTTAATGTTTTTGGACTATAATCTGCCCTAAAAATTTTCATAAACCACAAACGTCGAAGCATTTTTTTTAACTATCAAAAAAAACTATGAAAACAATAGCAGACATCATAAAAGAGGGCTATGCTCATTGGAACGAACCTGACCGTCTGGCACAAATTGGTGCTGAACTTGAATCGCGAACACGTCTATCAGAGGCACGCACATTTTTAGAGAGGTCAATTGCACTTGCTCCAGAAAACCCTGAACCTTATACTTCTCTCGCATTTGCTTATTTCCGTGATAACGGAAGCCAGGCTGAAGATGGGGAAAAAACATTTGTTGATGGTATCGAGGCTACAAATTCCGATTTTCTTAAAGCATGGTATGTTGCTTTTCAGGAAGATGAAACGATTGCTTCCCTTTTGATAGACGAAGTAAAGAATTCTAATGACCTGGCTGTTCAATTTACACTTGCGGGCAGTTTGCTTTGGCGTGGCAAAGCTGATGAAAGCTACGACCTCTACAAAAAAACAATTGCACTCGTACCGGAAGGCACAGCTCCTAAAGGGCTTGATTCGTATTGCTCCTCGATGTGCTGGATGATTTCGCAAAAACCTGAGATTAATCTTGAAAATGATGTTCTTCCTCATGTTAAGAACATCATCAAGTCAGCACCGGAATCTTATGGTAACCATGCACTTGAATTACAAGTGTATCAGGCTCTCCAGAATTGGGAAAAAGTGAAGGAAACAGCCCAGAGAATTTTAAGATCGTTCCCTGATGAAGAAACTACAATGTTAGCTCTTGCAATTGCATACGAGAAATTAGAAGACCATGACCATGCAATTATATGGCTGAACAGAGCAATAGGAGCAAAACCAAGTTTTGTACGGGCAAGGGTCAATATTGCAAAAATTTATGAAAAACAAGGAAAGTTGGAACTTGCCGAAGAAGTTATGAGGGAAATTCCAATTGCGAATCCGGGGTATAATTTTGGAAAAATCAATCTATCTATTTTCTTATATCGCAACGGAAAGCAAGATGAAGCTCTGGAAATTTTCAGAGCAGGTTACTCAAAATTAAAACCATGGGAAAAATCCGGTGTGGAAAATTCACCGGAAGGAAAAGCAATGATGGAAAAGATGTAGAAAGAAGAAAAGAAGAATTTAAAGCCCTGCTTCTCACGAACAAATTGTGAGGGGCAGGGTTTTCTTTTGTAACCAATTTGAAGCCGTCACCCTCTATGGTTGTAGAACGGCAGATTTATTTTTCCTTTTTCTTTTCCCAGAGGTTTGTATGAAAAAATATATTTATTTCGCTTGTATGGTGTTTGCAAGTACTACTTCTTATGCCGTAGAACCCAAAACGATAACCTCAAAAGTAGATGCTGTAACAGTGTATTACGACCGTGCTTTGGTAACACGCAGCGGGAATATCTCATTGCAAACGGGTATGCAAAGTGTTGTATTCGGCGGGCTGCCTGCGGGAGTACTTGATAATACTATTAGGGTTTCAGGCGAAAGTGCCGGGGCTGCAATACTGGACATGCAAGTTGAAAACGCTACCACAACTCCTCCACCCACAGACAGTGTTGAACAAAAAAGGGTGAAAGTACTGCAAGACAGAATTAAAGTCCTTCAAGAAACATTACAGGATTACACTGATAGAATTACGATAATCAATAAGCAAACAAACTACGTTGATCAAATAAAAGTCCCTACGGTAGCAGCCACCAATGAAGACATGAAAATAATGCGCCCAACTATTGATGATTGGCAAAAATTCTTGGGTTTTATGGATAATAACGGGAATCGCCTTTTTGCAGAACTTCGAAAATATGAACGGCTTTCTGTTGATATGCGTAATCGGATTGATTCTCTTCAAAGGCAGATTTCATCACCCAATAGAGGCGTAACTAAAAGCATCAAAAATATTATCGTGGATTTGGATGTTGCAAGAGCGGGGGACGTTAATCTGACGATCAGCTATGTAATCCAAGGAGCAAGTTGGCAACCACTTTATGATGTGCGTGTAATGAAAGCTGCCAAAGAAGTGCAGCTTGACTACAGGGCATCAATCCGCCAAACAACCGGGGAAGATTGGAATAATGTAAATATTACACTTTCTACCGCACGTCCGGAAGTTGGTGGAATTGAGCCTAAACTCTCTGCATGGTATGTAAATGCAAATGAACCGCCTAAAATTGTAGAAAAGAGCAGAAGAAAGGATTCAGAAGTTTCTGTTGCCAGTCTCTCTTCTTCAATGGGAGTACGGTCACACAGTGTAGATGCAGTGAGAATAAATGGTGTTCAAACTCAGGATGATTTTTACAGACCAATGACAGAGCCTATAGCGAGTGTAGTTTCAGATTACTATTCAGTCTTATTTGATATTCCATCAAAATCAACTGTTCTTGCAGACGGAAGACCGCATAAAGTGATGATTTCCAAACTGAAATTCGCAACGGAATTTGATTATAGTGCCACCCCTAAGCTCTCATCAAATGTCTATCTGCGCGCTACAATTAAAAATACCTCTGAATTGCCATTGCTGCCCGGAACTGCAAATATTTTCAGTGACAGGGATTTTGTAAGCCAGGTTTCAATGCCTCTTGTATCCCCAACTGAAACATTCAATACATCACTTGGAGTGGATCAGGCAATCAAAATACAACGTACCCGCGTGAATAGAACGAACGAAACAAACGGAGTTTTTACCAAAAACCGAAAAGTTATTTATGAATATGAATATACACTACAGAACAATCGGAAAAACGATGCTTCTGTAGAAATTCACGACCAAATTCCACTCTCACAATCTGAAAAAATGATAGTGGAACTCATGAAACCTCAAGGCGAAGAAACTGAAAAAGATAACTATGGAATGATTGCCTGGAAGTATATAGTAAAGCCGACTGAAAAGAAAGTCTGGACAATAAAATACAGTGTAGAATATCCATCTGAGTATTTAACTTCAGGGATAGAACCGTAAAGCATTTTGAATCACCCTCTCACCTTTCCCATCACACTCGGTAGGGGTAAAATACTGGAGGATTACAGTAAATATCCAACAGTATTTTAGCAAACAAGCTCGGTACGATGTAGTTTTTATGTCGTGTCGGGCTTGTTGTTTTTTATAAGAAACACGTAAAAAAGTAAGATTCTAAAGGTAGGCGATGAATTTAAAAAATAGTAGATTTATTTGTTAAATGTAAAATGTTAACGGGAAATGTACATTACGTGCATTTCCCGTTTGCTTATAGGTAATACATTTCTATCAAATGACACCATATTCAAGCGAATCTTCTACAACCTACCAACAAGCTCCACAAGTAATTTAGTAAGTAATGGCTCAGCTCGTCCGGCTGTCTCGATAATTTCAGCTACAGAAATCGGTTTCAATGCTTCAGGGAAACACTCATCAGTAATAATCGATAGCCCCAGTACTTCCATCCCGGCGTGTCGTGCGACTATATTTTCTGGAATAGTACTCATCCCCACAACATCAGCACCGATTGTCCGTAAAAAGCGATATTCTGCCCGTGTCTCGAGATTTGGTCCGGAAACGGCAACATATACCCCTTTTTGAAGTTTGATTGCATTTTCGAGAGCAATCTTTTCTGCCATTGCTATTAAACGGTGGGAATACGGCTCGCTCATATCAGGGAAACGGTCTCCGAGAGTATTATCGTTTGCGCCTATGAGGGGATTATCACCCAAGAGATTGATATGGTCATCCATAAGCATAATATCAGCTTTTCGGTATAATGGATTCAAAGCCCCGCACGCATTGGAGATGAGCAAGGTTTCCACTCCCAAAGCCTTCATTACCCGCACAGGGAATGTGATTTGCTTCATGGAATACCCCTCGTAGTAATGGAAGCGACCTTGCATAGCTATTACAGTTTTACCGGATAACGTACCGATAATCAATTTCCCGCGATGTGATTCTACTGTGGATAGAGGAAAGTGGGGTATCTCATCATAAGGGATGATAACTTCCGCCTTGATTTCATGCGCCATGCGTCCAAGCCCTGTGCCAAGGATTATCCCTACTGTGGGCTGTGCAGTGGTTCTTTGTCGTAATGATGCTACAGTTTCATCGATTTGTTTTCGTAACTCTAAGTTTTGTGATTGCATAAGGTTGAATTTTAACTTTATAATTGATTTGTTATATGTGCTAAAATAGGAAAGTATCTTTATATTTCGACAAGCTCAATATGACTGACAAGTTTCGTCACATTGAGCCCGTCGAAATGTTCAATTACTTGCCAAATATCATAATTATATGGAGTGTCGTTTTTGACCTGATACGTTTTTTATATATAATCAAACTGCAGGTTGTACAACCGCATGTTTACGAAGTAAGAATAACGATACAATCCCCGGCACTAAGAATATTCCTGCAGTTATCAAAAAGGCATCGGATAACGAATAAGTGTCGGCAATCCATCCGATTACCGGACCGAGACATGAGAAAATCAATCGAACCAAGAGATTCCCTACCGATAAAACGGTTGCCCGTTTATCTGATGAAATTAATGAGTTGATGTATCCGTAAAATGTCGGCTGTCCCATCCCACGAACTATGTAAAATAACACAAGGAATCCAATCGCCCATAAGGAATGGAAAACTGCTGTAAGGATATACCCTGAAACTGAGAGGATTATAAGCATACTCAGAACATTCATTCTGCCAATTTTCTTTTCAATCTTGTGCGCTGAGAACGAAAAGAAACCTACTGAAAATTGCAGTGCAGCCCATGTAAAACCAAACCACCAAATCGGTAAACCTGCAAGTTTCAAATACGGCTGGATAAACCATACCATCGTAAGGGTAGAGGCGTTGACTATGGAAGAATACACTATCAGCCATTTAAGTTCGGAATGTCCGTGCATTGCATACACCACTATTTCCCAAACTGCACGAAAATTGCCTTTTGAGGTATCCAACTTCGTTCTTGGCGGCTCAGTGAGCATCATCGCAAGAGGGATTGTAAACAATAGAATACCTGTTTCCACATAAAACGGCAATCGTAAACTTATTGCTGCAAGCAATCCGCCGATAATACTGGCAACACCTTCGGAGGTATTGCCGACCGACATCAACCGTCCTTCGTATTTAGAATATTCCGATTTACGACCAAGAACAAGCAGTGAATCATACACTATGGCAGAATCAGTACCTGAAATAAAACTGATTGCACAACCTAATGTCATCTCAGCTATAAAAAATCCCCAAAAACCTTCGGCAAGAGAATACAGGGCAAACCCGGCAAAACTTAGTAAACATCCTGCAATCATTGTTCGCTTACGTCCAACTACATCCGAAAAATACCCCGAAGGTATTTCAAAAAGAACAACGAGAGCAGAGAATGCCGATTGTATCAACAATATCTGCTGCATCGTAAGCCCGGCATGTTGGTAAAACAATACCATTGTTGACATTACGAGCAAAAACCAGCGCAATATTCTAATAAAGAACATCAACCGGAGATTACGTTCAAACGGGTTCATTGTTTCTTTGCTTTGGCGGAATCCAATGCCCTCCAAATAGAATCTTGCACATGAGTTTCAAGCTTGCGGGCTGAGTCAATTTCTTCCTCCAGATAATGAAGTTTGCGTTCACGACGTTCCCATTTAGTGCGCAAACGTTCGCAGCTGTTCAGTGTTGAGATGAGGATTATCAATAGTAAACATGCAAATGTATGTAATAGAATCGATTGAAGTTTACTGTGTCTCATGGTAGTTGTATGATTAAATATAAATAAAAAGCGGTTGCTCTTTTCAAGACACTACAATAGTTCTTAATGAGAGCAACCGCTATTATGAGTTATCGATCGGCGTAAACTTTAGAAGCAAACGCTGCTCGAGAGACTTATTTCACGCCAAGATTTTTCTTCTGTTCATCCGAAAGAAGGTCGAAGAATGCGAAGTCTTGTTTAGGTTCTTCTTGATGTTGCTGTGGTTGACGGTCGCCTCCGCCTCTGCGGTCGTCTCTTCTGTCATCACGGCGAGGTCTATCGTCACGTCTGTCCGAATTACGATCGCGGCGGTCGTCGTTTCTTGGTCTGTCGCTGTTTCTTGGCTTGTCGTCACTTCTGTATTCTGATCTTTCGTTTCTGCGGTCGTTACCATATCCTCCACCGTCGTCTTCATATTTTGGAGCAAGGATAAGTGATGCCGTAGCAGCTACAGAGTCGAGAACCATAAGTTCAACGGTATTGCCGACAACCATTGATGCATCATTGTTTCTAACTCTGCCACGAGGAACAAAACCGTCAAAATCATCGCTTACGCGAACAACTACACCCTGAGGGGAAACTTCGCGAACAACTGCTTGAATCATTGTTCCAACAGGTAATACTTCGCTGATTGTATCCCAAGGATTTGCCATTGTTTGCTTATGTCCTAAAGCAACACGTTTTTTCTCTTCGGAAACAGAAAGAATCTGTACGTCTATTGTTTGTCCAACAGTAAGTACTTCGGAAGGATGATTGATTCTACGTCCCCATGAAAGATCATAATTACGTAATAAACCTTCAACACCGGGTTTAACCATCACATAGGTACCGAAGTCTGCAAATCTCTTAACAACACCTTTATGACGGCTGCCTTCAGGGAATTCACTTTCTACATTTACCCAAGGGGAAGGTTCCAATTCCTTGCGGCTTAACGTAATTTTTTCTTTTGCAGGGTCAATGGCAATAATCTTTGCTTGGATAGGATCGCCTTTTTTGAAAAGTTTGGTTGCATCATCAACATGATTATGGGAAAGACGTGAAATATGGATAAGTCCTTCCACACCGTTGATGTCAACAAATACTCCGAAAGATGCAACAAACGATATACGTCCGTCAACAATTTCACCTTCTTTTAGTAGTCCGAAAAACTCGTCTTTAGCCAATTTCTTACGGCTGATTACGATTGTCTTTCTACCTTGGTCATCTTGTTGAAGTTCTTGAATGTTCACTGTATATTTTTTACCGACTGCATCCAGCAAATCCTGTTCGGTCGCTACACGTTTTGTAGAAAAGTGTGAAGCAGGCATAAAAAGACGGACATTTTTATAGACAGCTCTTAAGCCGCCTTTGATTCTGTCGGTTACTTCTACTTCAATTGTACCGTTTGCATCTTTTACTTCTGTAAGTTCTGCAAAAACTTCATCAAGTGCTTTTTGAGCAGCAGCGCGTTCTTCATTGCGTTTGCGTTCTACCTCTGCTCGTTCTTCCTTACGTTTACGTTCTACTTCTGCGGCAGCAGCTGCAGCGGCACGTTCTTCTTCAGTAAGCGGAGCAGGAGGGGCGGCAACTACAGCAGGAGCTTCTGATGCAGGAGCTTCTGATGCAGGAGCTTCCGAAGTTGCACTTTCAACATTTGTATTTTCAATATTTGTATTTGTTTCACCTGCAGGTTCAGCTGCAGTGTTTTCCGAAACCGGATTTTCTTGAATTGGTTGTTCAGGAGTTACGGCTACGGGTTCTACGGGAGCTACAGTCGGTGTCGGTTCCGCTGCCATGTTCTCAGCAGGTGTAAGTTCCGATACAACTTCGGCAGAATGTACTTCTTCGGCAGTATCCGAAGGAGTTACAGGAGCCGCATCAGCAGACATAGTTTCCTCGTTTGTTTCTACTGCAACTTCTACAGAGGTTTCTGCTGTGGCAGTATCGGAGGTTTCAGAGGAAATTTGGGCTGTGGGCATTTCTTCCGCAGCGTTATCGAGAGGTTGATTCTCAGTCATAAAATACAGGGGCTAATACTAAAAAAAACTATAAAATTAAATTCGCACTACTATATCAAAAATAACAACATTAAAGCCCTTTGGGGTTTTGTTGGTTCGGTAGTGGCGCAAAGATAAGAAATTTTTTTACACACCATACAGTTACATCAAAAAAAAATAGGTGTTATTTGTTAAAGTAACGAAATAATATTATCTGTAGAATCTCGAAAGTTAGTGTAGAATAAGACGAGTAGCACAAACAAAAAAGCTGCTTGGTGATGCCAGGCAGCTTTAGATAAGATAAATTATTTATCGGAAGAGTGAAAAACCACTCTTTATTCCATAAGTTCAGTTTAGCGACTGAATCGGGAATTGCAGTTGGGGATGTTCGTGGAAAGCGAGTTCATATAAACGTACATCCATATATTTGCGAAGTGGAAATATATTGATAATGTTATGAACTTCTTCCTCGGAATTCCCTATAAAGATAGCCCAAAGTTTAGAGCGGTCGAGTGACAGTCCATAATTTGTCAGACGTCCGCTTTTTAACAAAATTCCAACCTGTAAACGATGGAGGGGAATCAATGATATGAAATCCTGAGTAATTACTTCCGGGAGCGTAATATCCGCCATAAATTGCTTCATAAAGATACCGAGCGAATGTTATTAATGAAGTGAGAAACTTTTGTAGTCTGTCCCTCTTTGTACGTTTAGAGTGCCGGGCTTTCCCATTCTGCAAAACTTTGCAACGAGGGATAGAGAGTTTTCAAAGCAGGTATGTCTGCAATATAACCATGATTGTTGAACCAATCAAACATTATTGCCATTTCTTCGCTGTGAGCGCGAAGAGCATCAATTGGCAAGGATATAAACTGTACAGGCTTGCCGAGTTTGTTGCTTAGTACTTCCGCTGCTTGTGGCATCGTAATGTCGTCTCCTGCTATTGCAAAGGATTTTCCGATGTATTCATCAGGATTGTTGAAAGCAATCGCAACAAAAGCACCAATATCATCGGATGCAATAAGTTGAAGCGTACGCTCCGGCGGTAAACCCATCATAAACGATAGCGAACCGTCCTCACCTGCTTGTGGACGGAACCATGTGGTGAAGTTTTCCATGAAAAATACAGGACGGATTATAGTTGCAGGAATACCGAGAGAAGTAATGTACTCTTCAATAATTCCTTTTGTGTCGAAGTGTGGAATTCCCGATTTACGCTCAGCGCCGTCAACCGAATTGTAAACCAAATGTTTAACACCGGCAGCTTTTACTGCATCAGCAACATTTTTACCTTGCTGAACTTCCATGTCAAACCCGGTCTCCCAAAACTGTTGTATGCTGAATACTCCATACACACCTTGCATTGCTGCTTCGAGGGATGCTGTGTCATTCAAATTTCCGTGTACTAATTCTATTCCTTGTTCGGCAAGCGCTTTAGCTGTTGGTTTTTCCGGGTCACGGACAAATGCCTTTACATTCCATCCGTCTGCTTTTAGATGGCGCAATGCCGAACCGCCTTGTGCTCCTGTTGCACCGATAACGAGTATGGTTTTTCCTTCTTTGTTCATTTCAGTATTCCTTGTTTGTAAAGATTAAAAATGACAGTTTGTTTATTTTAATTTGTAGTAAGGACAGGCAAAAACACCTGTCCTTACATTTTGATCTTCAAAGTAATCTTTCTGATCTAATCGAGAGGGGTTACGCTTCTTTACCAATTTCAAGTTCGATATTCAATTTTACTGTTTCGCTTACTACAAACCCGCCTGCTTCAATTGCTTTATTCCAATTTAAACCATAGTCAAAACGGTTTACTTCACCTGTAAGTGTTAAGCCGGCTTTGGTTTTTCCCCAAGGGTCTTTCTCAAGTATTCCACCGATTTCACCATTGAGAGTTAGTGTTTTTGTAACGCCTTTCATTGTAAAATCACCGGTAATCTTGAAGGTGTTTTTTCCGGTTTTTTCAATTTTCTTACTTATGAAGGTAATATCAGAAAATTTACTTGCGTCAAAGAAATCAGGGCTGCGAAGATGTTCATCGCGTTGTTTGTTATCGGTATTAATACTTTGTGCTTTGATTTTTACAGTGACCTTTGCATCCGAAAAATCTGCTTTATCGGATAGAACAGAAACAGAGTAATCATTAAACTGTCCTTTAACGTTGGAAACAAGAAGGTGCTTAACACTAAAACCTATTGAAGAGTGTGATACATCCTCTTTCCATTTGGTTGTTTGAGCACTAACACTACCCGATAAAAGCGCAAATGCGGCTACGAATGCAACAGTCAACTTAGCGACTGTATTGAAAGATACTACGGCTTTCATACAAAACTCCTGAAATATGAGATATAAAATTTGTGTGATAACAAAATATGTTTTAACACACATTAAGATAAAATTTTTTCGTTTTCTTCTATAATTATGTCAATCCGAATATAATTTTTCACAGAGACGTGACAATTCAAGGCATTCTTCATCAGTCAGGTTGTGAAGATTAATATCCTGAAGTGCATCCATTTTCGGGTTTACTTTTTCGAGCAGTTTAATGCCAGCTTCAGTAATCCTGGAATGTGAATGACGTCGATCATCACCGTCTCTACTGCGCTCTACGAGTCCTCTTTTTTCCAGACGGTCAATGAGACGAGTAACATCGGTTCCCCTTTCTATCAACCTGACGATTATTTCGCACCGTGGGTGACCACCCGGATATACTCCTTTCAATATTCTCAGAACGTTAAATTGAATCGGAGTAATGTCAAATTCTGCACAAACTTTCTCAGCTCGCTCACGGAGGAAATCTCCGGCAATCATAACATTTATGACAGCTTCCATTTGGGGAGAGTCAAATTTTGTTTGTTTTATTCTTTGTTCTAATGTTGTTCCCATAATGATACAAAATTACTAAAAGATGTAATTTGTTTCCATTGTTGACGCGAAACTACGAAAATATTTTATATGTTGCAACACATTTTGTTGAAACACATAAAAAGTTTTCCACTTCAATTGTGGAAAACCTGCTTTTTTATGTGGAAAACCATGTGGATAACATACATTTGATGTGTAAAGATAAAAGTTTCGGGCTAAAAAGATAATCAGTAATTTTGTTGTTCAGATTACAGAAATACGGCGCGATTATTGCAAATTAAACGGTTAAGAGCCATTTGATTATGTATTTGGTTTTACAATTCATTACCCTATAAAAAAATGTACTCTTCAGACGACTCGGCAAATACAAAGGCAGTGGGAAAATGGGTGCCTAACCGTAACCAGCCGACACCAACAGTTTCGATTGAAGCGTTGGGAACACATGTTCCACCACATTCAACAGATGCCGAAATGAATGTAATCGGCTCGATGATGATTGACCGCACAGCAGTTACTAAAGCAATTGAAATTTTAGAGCCTGACAGCTTTTATCATGAAAAACACAAGAAAATCTATGATGCAATTCTCGGACTGTTCGAGCGCGGGGTAGGGATTGATATTCTTACTTTAAGTGAAGAGCTTCGCCGTAGGGGGCAGATGGAAATGATCGGCGGTTCATTTTACCTTGTTGAGATAAACAATCTTACTCCAACTGCGGCTAATATTGAACACCATGCACGAATTGTTCAAGAGCGATACTTAAAGCGTTGCCTTATTACTGCGTCGGGTAGGATTATCCAGCAATGCTACGATGATACCACCGATGCTCTTGAAGAAATCGACCACGCGGAATCAAAAATATTTGAAATCGCTGAAAAAAGGCTCAGACGCAGTTATGTAGGGATGAATCAGCTTGCCCGTGAAACATTCGCAATGATTACTGCGATGATGGAGGGAGGCGAACATAATGGAATTACAGGAGTTCCCTCCGGGTTTGTACAGCTTGATGAAATGCTTGGCGGGTTTCAAAAGTCGGACTTGGTTATCGTTGCTGCACGTCCCAGTATGGGTAAGACTGCTCTTGCACTTTCCATTGCACGGAATGTTGCAGTAGAATATGGACAAGGCGTGGGAATCTTTTCGATAGAGATGGCTGCTACTCAATTGATGATGCGTCTTATCAGTGCGGAATCACGTATTAATGCACATGATATCCGTACCAACAGAATAAACCATTCAATGATGCCACAATTGGTGCAAAGTATCGGAAGGCTTGCAGAAGCCCCAATCTTTATTGACGATAGTCCGGCTCTTAGCATTATGGAGATTCGTGCAAAGTGTCGGAGAATGAAAGCAGAACACGATGTACGTATGGTTATTATTGACTACTTGCAGCTTATTCATGGTAAAGCGGAAAGCCGCGAACGGGAAATTTCGATTATTTCACGGTCACTAAAGCAGATTGCAAAGGAACTGGATATTCCGGTTATTGCACTTGCGCAGCTAAACCGTTCGGTAGAAGCCCGTGCCGATAAAACACCGATGCTTTCGGATTTGCGGGAATCAGGTTCGATTGAACAGGATGCCGACGTGGTTATGTTTGTAAATCGTCGTGAACAATATGGGATCACAACATACGACGACGGTACTTCAACAGAAGGAACAGCAGAGATTATTATCGGTAAGCAAAGAAACGGTCCGGTAGGGCAAGTGCGGCTCGCATACCTTAAAAACTTTGCACGATTTGAAAATCTTGCTGCCCATTACGACGAGCAGACTCCGTATGCTGTTCAAAGTTATGATAATAGTCCTTCGTTTTAAATTTTAGAATGACAATATTAGTTATGTTCATAAAAGAGTTACATTGTTTTACATGTACTCAATGTAAAAATATGGAAAGTAATTGAACCCTTCGACGGAGCTCGGGTGACATAACTTAATTGTAATGTTGAGCTTGTCGAAACATAAAGATACTTTCCAATTTCCGATGATTTACTAAAAATACGTATTCAGTCTAATTTTTTTTCGATGCCCCTACGTATTGATTATAAGTTGTATCCCGGTGCAAAGTAGTTTTGAATCCTTGTTGTATTTATTGAAGTTAAGAATGCATATTATGAAGATACCCGCTTTTTTGATTCTGGTTTATATACTTATAACGTCATTCCAACTACATGCACAAGAAACACTTGCTCCCCGTACTTTGAAATTAATAGATTCCTCCCTTACTTTGTTGGACATGAGGCGGGGTGATATGAAAATGCCATGGGATGCTGTTCGTAATGATGCGCACCGCTTACAAATCATACGCTCATTATTCGATTCACCACTTCGTAGTTTTGATATTACAAAAAAACATGCTGAAAAACTTTCAACAATCACCGATACAACGGTTGATGATTATGCATCTGAATTAATGCGGCAGCTCGAATTGGGCGAATATGTTTCTGCGTTTTATGAAACAGGAATCACAGCCAAACAATTGGATGTGATCTTAGGGGTGGACTTGGATTCACTTGCGGGTTTTGTGGGGGCGAGTGTTATCAGAAAATATGTTTCACCGTTAGTTCAGGTAGAGAATGTTACAAAAAATTCTTTGAAAACGTTGGATCATTCCAAAATTTTGATTGAACAGGCTGATTCACTGCTCATGCTTTCGCAGGAAAGCCAGAATGCAAATATTTATGAATTAAAAGCTGATGAAGAACATGGCAACAACATAACAAAACGCTTTTTTAATGAAGCAGCTAAAGTTCATCTTGCGCCTATGTATTCAGGAGGGTTCTCGTTATATAGAACATATCTGCATTTTTTATACGTGAGTAAAAATGCACAGCAGTTATACCGGGACAGTATCCATACAGTGATATTAAATACAAAATTGGGAAGGATTGCTCTCGGGGGCAAGGGGAATGATGTCTATCAGGGTGATTTCCTGTTGATTGTTGATGTTGGCGGGAATGATAAATATCTGCTGCCTGAACATTCTAAATCAGAAGCTATGAGGTTCCCTGTGCAAGCTATTGTTGATTTGGCAGGTAATGATATGTATTCGAGTGGCAGTTACTCATTAGGCGGAGCAGTTTTCGGTACAAATCTCTTGCTCGATTTATCCGGTGATGATACCTATACCGCAGGTGACTTTTCAATGGGAAGCGGAATCTTCGGAATTGGAATTCTGCATGATTTATCCGGTAATGACCATTATATAAGTAAAACATGTACGCAAGGTGCAGGATTCTTTGGTGTTGGTTTAATGATAGACGAAAACGGAAATGACAGCTACGAGGCACAGGCTCACTGTCAGGGATTCGGTTCAACAAGAGGTTTTGGAGCTATCGGTGATAAACAAGGTAACGATATATATATTGCATCAAGCCCTTTTCAAGACTTTTTGCGATATGAATCTCATTTTGAATCGTTTGCCCAGGGGGCAGCGTTAGGATTTAGACCTATTGCATCAGGGGGAATTGGTATTCTGGCAGATTTCAAAGGTAATGATTCATATATATCGGATATTTTTGGTCAGGGAACTTCATATTGGTTTGGTTTGGGTGCTTTGTATGATGAGGACGGGGATGACAGGTATCAATCCTATCAATATTCCCAAGGGGCGGGTGTGCATTTAGCTCATGGTATATTGTGGGATAAAAAGGGTGACGATGTATATGTTTCGCATGGAGTTTCGCAAGGGTGCGGACACGATATTGCCTTTGGCGCACTTTTAGACGAAGAAGGTGATGACTCCTATATGGCGGAAAGTCTATCATTGGGCGGTGGAAATGCGAACGCAGTGTCATTATTTATTGATGAAATAGGAGACGATGCATATATAGCCCGAAATGCTTCCTCTACGATGGGATTCTCTGATTTTAGAAGAAATTACGGTATGATTGGTGTATTCGCAGACGGCGGAGGCAAGGATTATTATGGAGAGACTACCCGAAATAATGTAACAGCAAAGAAATCAACTTTCGGTATATTTGCAGATGTAGAATTGAATAAAAAGGTGGATTTATCAAAAAATGAACCGGCACTTACTCCTCCAGATTCATTAAAAGAACCTCTACGCAGTACTATCGACAGTCTGTTTATTCAAGCATCGGCTGCACCTCAGAAATATCAGTATAATGTAGAACCTGCAAGGAATTTGATAGTAGGTATGGGCCCAGAATCTCTCCCGTTCCTGGCAGAAAAATTAGCTACGGAATCTCCACGTGAACGGTTGGCATTAGATGTGATTTTACCAAAGATTTTTGATAAGGATACCGGTGCAGTCAAAACATTATTACTGGATTCCCTGCATTCGCCGATATTTGAAACTGTTGCTATGAGTGCCGTAATTCTTGGACGAAAAAAAGTTCAGGAAAGTATGCCAACATTAATTGAACTCCTTAACGATAAGGAATGGCGACTGCGGGCATTGGCTGCGCAACAATTGGGAGAATTAGGTAACAAGGACGCGGCTTCACTTTTAGCAGTACAATTGCAGGACACGCATCCGTATGTACGGGCAAGAGTAGCTTACTCGATAGTTCAGTTGATGACTGATAACGTGGTCGAGTTGGTAAAACCTTCGTTCATAGATGAAGAACAGATTGTGCGCAATAGTGTAGTGCAATCGTTAAAAAGACAGAAAATTACAACAGGTGTACAACTTAAATCGATATTTTCAAAAGAAGTACCCGAAAAAATACGGCTTGAAGCAGCGGGAATTTTTATAAGTATTGAAGAATGGACTGATACGACCGATAAAAACGTATCTAAAGACATTGCCGACATAATATCAAGGCAACCTAAGAATATACGCTATGCTCTCTATAAATCTATAAAGGTATCTACAAGGCAATTGTGGTTAGACGTACTTTTAGAATGCAGGAAAAGTGAAACAGAACAGGATTTATTAGAAGTCTTACCCGCAAAAATTGAGAAGAAAAAAAAGAAGGTACGAAAATGAAATTTAAAGCTTCAAATGTGATTGTGCCGACAGTTTTGCCAAGTGTCCGAACAAAAAAAATGAAAGTGTGAAATAAATTACACAACTGTTTATTATGTCTGACAGAGATTTGATGTTGTTTTATGGGTGGTAAGATATAGATGTTGGAAATGCATCAGAGTCTTGAAAATTGTTATTGAGATTATTTCTACAGAAATATCGGGATATGTTCAATCCGTGCCCAAGTATTATAAGCTGTAATACAAAAGAATAAGTAATGGCATCAGATTTTAGTATAAAAGCATTGTTCTGGTATGTTAAACGAGATTAATTATCAGACTGGAAAAAGCGGGTTCGTTTGTATTTGTAAGCCAACGGACGATAAAACGTATAGTAGCCACCCAATGGATTTGGGAGTTACATATAATTACTATCAAACTTAATATACGATTTACAATATATGGTATTAGGTTTTGATTGTAGGACATAGGGCAGTGATGTAAAAGTATTTTTTAGTTTTGATTCCATTTATAGATGTAAAATTCTTTGAATGGAAGTGAATGCGGGTTTGTTGGTGAATGGTGAAAAAATAATAGGACAAACAACAAACTTGTTTTGATATTATGAATAATTTTAGTAAGTTCACGTTGATTTAGAATAGAGAAGTCTCTTTAACCATAAGAAGTATGTATAATTGAATTTTAGACAGATAATAAATGTGATTTTGTAAGTATCATTAATACTTGATGGTAATAGAAATTTTTGAATGCCGGATTTCTGTGAAAAGGGAAAATCTTAGTAGTTT
>CALMMI010000286.1 GCA_937868245.1 uncultured Ignavibacteria bacterium
CAGTTAGCTGAAGAAGATAGAGATTATTTCTTAGAACGAAGATATCCAGCTTTTGGTAATCTCGTGCCGCGTGATGTGGCATCAAGAGCGGCAAAAGAACGATGTGATGCTGGACATGGAATTGAAGCAAATGACACCAATGAAGGCGTTTATTTGGATTTTTCTACAGAGATTCAGTCAAAAGGGAAACAAGCTGCATACGGTAAGGGAAATCACAATCCTTCTCAAGAAGAAATCATTTCATTAGGAAAAAAATGGTTAGAGGAAAAATACGGTAACTTGTTTACTATGTACCAAAAAATCACCGATGAAAATCCGTATGAAACCCCAATGAAAATCTATCCTGCAGTCCACTATACTATGGGAGGAGTTTGGGTAGATTATAATTTACAATCCACAATTCCTGGATGTTTCGTAGCTGGAGAGGCTAATTTTTCCGATCACGGTGCAA
This sequence comes from uncultured Ignavibacteria bacterium, assembly GCA_937868245.1. Lineage (GTDB taxonomy): Bacteria > Bacteroidota > Ignavibacteria > Kapaibacteriales > UBA961 > JADJXV01. Next base: position 452 of record CALMMI010000286.1, read on the forward strand.
ACAGGTTAGGAGCTTCGGCTTTGATGCAAGGTTTAGCCGACGGTTATTTTGTTCTACCTTACACGGTTTCGAACTATTTAGCAGATGAGATTAGAACAGGCAAAATTTCTACCGAAAGTCAAGAATTTGTTGATGCAGAAAATAGAGTTAAAGAAACTATCAATCAATTTTTAAATAACAAAGGCTCTAAATCTGTAGATCATTTCCACAAACGATTAGGATTGATTATGTGGAACAAAGTGGGTATGGCTAGAAATGAAGCAGGTTTAAAAGAAGCTATTTCTGAAATTTCCGCTCTTAAACAAGAGTTTTACAAAGAGGTAAGTGTTCCAGGTAGTGCAGATGAGTTGAATCCTGAGTTGGAAAAAGCACTCAGAGTTGCTGATTTTATTGATTTAGGACAATTAATGGCAATGGACGCTTTACAAAGAAACGAATCTTGTGGAGGTCATTTCCGTGAAGAATATCAAGATAGTGAGGGAGAAACGCTTCGCGATGATAAAAACTTCTCATTTGTTGGTGCTTGGGAATATAAAGGTGATGATATCACCAAAGAAGAGCTTCACAAAGAAGAATTGAAATACGAGTTTATTAAAATAGCCGCAAGAAATTACAAATAATAGAGTTATGAGCGCAGCAAAAAATATAAATATTACCCTAAAAATTTGGCGTCAGAGAAACTCCAAAGCTAAAGGGAAATTAGAAACATATAAATTGAATGATGTTTCTACCGCAAGTTCATTTTTGGAAATGTTAGACCAGTTGACCGAGCAATTAATTAATGAAAAAATTGAACCAATTGCATTTGACCACGATTGTCGTGAAGGGATTTGCGGAATGTGTTCTTTGTATATCAATGGTCGTGCACATGGTCCAGATACCGGAATAACCACTTGTCAATTACACATGAGAATGTTTAAAGATGGTGATACGATATACGTAGAACCCTGGAGAAGTAAAGCTTTCCCGGTAATTAAAGATTTGGTAGTAGACAGAAGTGCTTTTGATAGAATTCAACAAGCGGGAGGATTCGTTTCGGTAAATACTTCAGGAAACACCATTGATGCAAATGCAACTCCAATCAATAAACAAGATGCTGATAAAGCTTTTGAGGCGGCAGCATGTATAGGCTGCGGGGCATGTGTAGCTACTTGTAAAAATGGTTCTGCCATGTTATTTGTTGGGGCAAAAGTATCTCAATATGCTTTGTTACCACAAGGAAAAGTTGAAGCGACCCAACGTGTTTTAAACATGGTACGTCAAATGGATGAAGAGGGTTTTGGAAACTGTACCAATACGGGAGCTTGTGAAATCGAATGCCCAAAAGGTATTTCTTTAGAAAATATTGCTCGAATGAATAGAGAATATTTGTCTGCAAGTGCGAAAGGATAAACTTTTTAAAATAAAATTTATATTAGTAACGCATTCAATTGAATGCGTTACTAGTTTAAAAAAAGTACAGTATGCTAAAATTAACTTATATTTTATGTTTAGTTTATATACTTAAAGGTCTATCTATGGATGCCCAAAGCCTCAAGATAATGACATATAATATTCGTCTTGACGTTCCATCAGACGGAGAGAACAATTGGTCGAATCGAAAGGATTTTTTCTCCTCTCAAATACAATTCTATGAGCCAGATATATTTGGAGTTCAAGAAGCTAAGCCGAATCAAGTGGCAGATATTGCCACTGATTTATCTCAATATAATTATTTAGGAATAGGGCGAGATGGTGATGGAAAAGGAGAGTCCTCAAATATATTTTATAATAAAGAAAGATTTTCAGTCAAAGAAACGAATACGTTTTGGCTTTCAGAAACTCCAGATATACCATCAAAAGGATGGGATGCGGCTTTTAATAGAGTTTGTACATATGCACTTTTTAAAGATTTGAAAACCAATA
>CALMMI010000287.1 GCA_937868245.1 uncultured Ignavibacteria bacterium
GATAAATCACTAAATACACCTGTCAGTAGTTCTATTAGGTGGCTTATTATTTCTTTATCTTTGCTTGAATGGGAAATAAAAATTTTGATAGGGCTCATAGTACTTTCTGTATTACTCTCAACGACAAGTTTATTATTTTGGGGTTCACTCTCTTCACTTAACTGAATATCTTCAAGCATTACATCAATTAGACCAATTAATTTATCCCTATGTGTGTTTAAGAATGCTGAGTGACTGCCGTCATTTATACTAATATACCCAGAGAAATCGAAACTCTTAATTTTTTCAATGTATTCACTGTTATTTCCAAATATTTTCTTAACAATCATTTCCGCTCTTGCAATCACTTTGTTCCAATTTTTATCATTATTTACAAGGTTGCTTGTCTCTTTTCGTAAGCTATCTAACAATTCGTAGTTAGGACTCATTATATAAATCTTCATTTTCTATCCTCAAGTTCCTAATTTATATTACTTGTTATAATAATCCGGCAAATGTATACAGTTATTCAGCTCAACTCTTTTCCTACAATCTTCTTTCCTAATAACAAAAACAAGAAAAGTTGGTTGCGTCAACCGTATTGAGCTAAATAGACCTACTAACTAATAAAGTAAAAGCGAAACTACAAATAAAAACAATGAACAAAAAGAGAATTTGAGCAAAACAAAAAAGTTAGTTCCATAAGTTAGTTCCAAAAGTACAATATATACTTATGGAACTAACTTATGGAACTAACTTTTTTCATGCCCAGTCATTCAGAGCGATAGCGAAGAATCTCAGTTTAAGCAGCTCCCAGAGAATTAATGATTTGGAATGCATAACCCGAATAACTCTCTGGTCTCAATTAAACTGAGATTCTTCGGTCGGATACTCCCTCTGAATGACACCACTCACATTGCACAAAATAGCCCAACGGTCTTATATACCATAACTTGGGGTAGCACCCCAAGAACAACCGTACGATACATCAATAGACCCCTACACCTCAAAGCTTCTCAAAATGCGCGGTAAAGTGTCGGAGCAATTTCGATTCCTTTGTGATTTTATACCCTTTAGTTTGGGCTTTGTTCTTTAGGATTTCGTCGAAAACTTCAACCACGTAATCTACGTGGCTTTGGGTGTAAACCCTGCGCGGTATTGCAAGCCGTACAAGCTCCATTGCAGCAGGAATCAGCTTGCCCTGTTCATCGTATTTGCCAAACATTACAGAGCCTACTTCCACACACCGTATCCCTCCGATGCGATATAATTCGCATACTAAAGCCTGACCCGGGTATTCATCAAGCGGAATATGGTCGTAGAGTTTAGCCGAGTCGATATACACGGCGTGTCCGCCGATAGGGTACATGACAGGAATACCTTTTTCACGGATTTTTTCGCCCAGATATTCTGTGCTTTTGATTCGGTAATAGAGATAATCCTTATCGAAAATTTCTGTTAGCCCGACTGCAATTGCCTCCATATCCCTTCCGCTTAGACCGCCGTAGGTGGTAAATCCTTCGGTAATTATCAGCAGGTTTGTACATGCTTCGGCAAGTTTTTCGTCTTTAAGGGCTAAGAAGCCGCCCATATTAACCAGAGCGTCCTTTTTTGCACTCATAACGCAACCATCTGCGAGAGAGAACATTTCCTGTACAATTTCCTTGTAGGTGTAATTTTCGAACCCTGCTTCCCGGTGCTTAATGAAATAGCTGTTTTCGGCTATCCGGCAACAATCGATAATAAAAAGCACGTTATGTTTTTTGCATACTGCGGCAACGTCCTTAGCATTTTGCATACTGACAGGCTGACCTCCGCCACTGTTATTTGTTACAGTCAGAATAACCGCCCCGATGTTTTCAGCTTTATGTTCAATAATCAGCTGCTCTAATTTCTCACAATCCAAATTCCCTTTGAAAGGATAGAAGTTCTCATGATTTTTGGATTCTTCGGTTGGAATATCGAACGCAGTTGCACCGCTAAACTCGATGTTTGCTCTTGTTGTGTCGAAATGGGTGTTGCTTATAAATACCTTTCCCTTGCCTCCTAAATGTCCGTAGAGGATTCGTTCTGCTGCTCTTCCCTGGTGGGTGGGTAGGATATATTGGTATGCGGTAAGGTCGAACACGGCATTGTAAAAACGTTCCCAACTTTGCGCTCCTGCGTAAGATTCATCACCGCGCA
>CALMMI010000288.1 GCA_937868245.1 uncultured Ignavibacteria bacterium
AAATGGTGAGATTCATCATCCTCAAGTATTGATATACAGTCGATTGAATTCGTCGGTAGTGATAAGATACAATTTAAGGTTACTGTTCCTACGCCACATAATGATCATTATCCTGAAATTTCGCAATCCGGATGGAGGGTTATTTCCGCAACTCCTTTTCAGACAGGATATGAACCATCCAAAGCATTCGACGGAAATCCTGACACATATTATCACATTCCTTATGGCAACCAAAACCCAAGACCCCACGATTTAGTACTTGACCTCGGCAAACCCTATACAATCAATGAATTTTATTATACTGCCAACAAAAACAACGCCCCTCCGTGGGAAGGTCGGATTAAAGGTTACAAACTGTACTTGAGTTCCGATTCCATCAATTGGGGTACTGCAGTTGCAGCCGGAACTTTCTTTCAGACAGGTATAAGGCAGTATGTTCTTTTCCCTAAGGCAACAGGCAGATTTCTCAAATTCTCAGCAGATTCATCGTTCAATGCAGATAGCCGTACCTCGATCGCGGAAATAAATCTTCGAGGTGTTGAAGCTGTTACGGAATCAGTAATAGAGAATACTGAGGATAATATTAGCATATACCCGAACCCGACTAACGGCGAGTGTACCCTTCTCCTACCGTCAAATAAAGGTGAAGTAACAGTAACCAATGTTCTGGGGCAGCTAATTCTCCAAAAGCAAGTTTCAGATAAAACGATGAATATTCATCTTACTAATAGCGGGATTTACATCGTAAGTGTAAGAACAGAACGTGGAGTATCTTTGCGTAAGGTGGTTGTATATCGTTAATAAACATTTGAGTCTTTCTTGACAGGCTCTGGGTGACTTGGGCTTGTAAGTCTCGTTGAGCTTGTCGAAACATCTAAATACTTGCCAATTTCTACTAGTAACTTTAAGTAAATTGCGTCTTTCTACCTAGCTATTACAGCCCCAATTATTTAGAGTATAATTGGGGCTGTTGTTTATTTGGATTATTTTGTTAAGTCCGGCTCGTTCACTTTTTCGTATATCGTATCAAATCAATAATACTTGTAGATTCCTTTTTCTCATTTACATAGGTACTTGTGCGCTCACTGTGAACTATCAACATACCTTGAGCATAGTATTCCTTTGAATATACTGCTATTGTTTCCGTAAGTCTCATTAAAGAATCTCTCCTAAATAGCGTATCCTTACTATCAATCCTTACTGTATTCAGAGTTTTATAGGTGGTAACTATTGGGACATCAACTCCCTGTATGATGTGTTCCATATCCGATTCATAGCTCGGGCTGCCTTTAATTATCCACTGGGTTCCTATGGTTATCGGGTTCTTTATAATTATCAACCCTACCGTATCAGTAAGTGAGGTAAACAAGCATAAGGAATTATTATTTAAGCCAAAATAATAATCAGTTTCAAATCCTTTCCGGGTATTCTGACCTCGTACATATTGGTGCATTTTCACACAGTTTCCACCGTTGGCTCTACTTACATTTCTATCCATAACAGTCCATGTTACAGTATCCACGAATGTAAGTTTAATGCCATTACTATCGGTATCTACATAGGAAATTGTATATTCTGTTTGCGTCCCGGCATTGCCTGCAAAAAGATAATCAATCGCAGTTGGTGATTGTGTTACTTCAGGGTTTGTAGAGTCATTGCATGAACTTAGAAGAATAAGAGCCAATAGGAGTAATGTACGGAAATAATTCATAATCATTACAAAGCAAAGTGTGTAAATTTTTATTTTAACAAAGCCCCAATAGCATTTAGAATACATATTGGGGCTTTTGATTTTCAAACTGCCGATAAAAACTAAATGTCTATCTGAGGTGTAAGCGAAGTAAGTTTCTCCCTTATTGAGTCCTCCGAAGGAAGCTGCAAATCCGAAATATACCCCGAAGCATCTTCCATAAGACCCATCGTGGTTTCACGGTGGATATACTGCACTACTTCCTCCATACTCTTGTTCTTCTCATACACTTTTAACTGTCTATCAGCTCCACTTCCCATTTCGAGGATTTGATAGATGTATTCGATTTCTCGTCGTGAGCCTAATTCATCCACCACATCATCCACAAATTCCAAAAGTTCCCGAATCAGTGCACGAGCAGGAACTTCACGTTGCTTACCAAAATCTATCAATTTACCATCCAAACCATAGCGAACAGCCCGCCATTTATTTTCCATTATCAGAGCGCGGGAATAGCGGCGGAAACTAAGGTTCTTTTTATACAAAGAATACAATTTGGCAGCAAGTGCTTGCAGAAGTGCAGCAATTGCAACGGTTTCATCTACACGCATCGGTAAATCACAAATACGGACTTCGAGCGTAGGAAAGAATGGATGAGGGCGTATATCCCACCATACTTTTTTGGCGTTATCGATACAGTTCGTTTTGATAAGGAAATTTACATATCCTTCGTATTCCGCCCAACTGCTGAACTCATCCGGTAGATTGGTACGCGGGAAACGCTCGAATACTTTTGAACGGTACGATTTTAGTCCAGTATTTTCACCCATCCAAAATGGGGAGTTAGTTGTAATTGCCAGTACGTGGGGCAAGAAATACCGCATTTCGTTCATAATCTGAATCTGCAATTCACGGTTTTCGATACCGATATGAATGTGCATTCCAAAAATCAATAATGAACGCGCGAGCATTTGCATATCTTCCACCAAAACACGATACCGCTCATCAGGATAAATTTCCTGGTCTTGCCATCTTGCAAAAGGATGTGTACTGGCAGCACCAATCAACAAACCATTTTGCCGTGCAAGTTGCCAGATTATTGAACGCATTTTGGTTAACTCAAACTTTGCTTCGCGTGCATTTTTACAAACACTCGTGCCGATTTCGAGCATGGAGCCGTGCATTTCAGGCTTGATATGTTCGTGAAGAAGTGTTTGCCCTTTGGAGAGTAATTCCATGTTTATGTGCGACCTCAAATCATACGTCTGTGGGTCGATCATCATATATTCTTCTTCTATTCCAAGAGTAAAGGCGGGGCGTGTTTCCATATCATCAATCATCGGCGAAGAAACAGGCGATGAAGTAGGATTCATAAGTTTTCCTTTTGTTTTTCGGTATGAAGTGTACATTACAAAAATGCTGTGGCAAAAATACACTTTTTCTCAAATTTTATTCATTCAAATTTTCATAAACGGGTTCAGTATCAAAATAATTACCTTCTGCCTCGCTCTTCTTAAAATGGTACGTGTTCGATATGGGTTGTAATATTCACTTATTGTGATTCTAAAATTGACCGAATGTTTTATCTTTGTATTCTGTTAATACAAGCCTTGTCCGATATTTTT
>CALMMI010000289.1 GCA_937868245.1 uncultured Ignavibacteria bacterium
GATAACGCCCGGAAATAAACACCTGCCTCGACCGATATGATATTTGATTCATTAATAGTAAATATTTAGAAGACTCTATATATAAGTAGGAGGTAGTATAAAAAATCATTGTCTTATCCGTAGCGCAGGTTTTGCAAACCCTGCGCTACGGATAATTAAACTATAGATATTTATTTAAAATAAGATACGTTACCCTGAGTACGTTCAAACTCATCAACCATTGTTGTTTCTTTTTACTAACCCCACTATTTTACTGTATAGCAATTTCTCATTTATTGGCTTGGAAATATAATCGTCCATTCCAAATTCTTTCCATTTGGAAACATCTGCAATGGAAACATCTGCTGTTAGGGCAATGATTGGAATTTGAGATTTCATGGTTTCGCGTATGTACTTAGTCGCCTCGAATCCATTCATTTCAGGCATCTGCAAATCCATCAAAATAATGTCATAGTCATTAGTTTGCAATTTTTCTATGGCAATTTTCCCATTATCTGCTATCTCATATTCAAATCCAAAACCACTTAAAATAATCTTAATCAACAACTGATTTAATGCAACATCTTCGACTACTAGTACTCGCAGGTTTTTAATCTCTGAATCTAATTGTAGTATTTCTATTTCTTCTTCTGATTGTATCTTTGTTTTTCCAAATTTCAGGATAAAACTAAAGGTAGATCCTTCACCTATCCTACTCTTTACGCTGATACTTCCTGCTTGAGCTTCTATTAATTGTTTAACAATAGCAAGCCCCAATCCTGTTCCCCCATAAGAATTAGTTGTGCTGGTTTCAGCTTGTTCAAAAAGATTAAAAATTGAATTCATTTTGTTAGCAGCAATACCAATTCCTGAATCAATAACTGCAAATTCAATAGTCACATTTTCATTGTCTTCGTTCAGTAATTTGACGCTTAGTATAATTTTTCCCTTATGCGTAAATTTTACGGCATTGCTTACAAGGTTTAAAATAATCTGATTTAATCGCACTGAATCACCCATGAGCATTACCGGTATCTTGCTGTCGTATTCTTTTACAAGTTCTAAATTCTTTTCTTTAATTTTCAGGCTAAAAGAATGAAGTATATGTACTATTGATTTATGTATTTCAAAAGGCAGTTTTTCAAATGTCATTTTACCTGCATCTACTTTTGCCAAATCAAGTATGTCGTTAATGAGTACGATTAATGAATCACCACTCATTTTTATTGCCTGTAAATACTCATTTTGTTTCGCTGTCAATTCTGTTTTCAGCACTACTTTTGTAAAGCCTATAATAGCATTCATCGGTGTACGAATTTCGTGGCTCATGTTCGATAGAAACTGTTGTTTGAACTTTAGAGCATTTTCAGCAGATACCTTTGCTTCAATCAATTCTTTCTTGCTTTCTTCTACTTTTTGCCGGGCAAGCACCTGCTCTGTCACATTAGAAGCAAAAACAATAACACCGGAAACGATACCGTCACTTTCTTTATAGGGCTGGAAAACAAAGTTAAAATAAACAGTTTCTTTTTCTCCATTTGCCCTGATAAAATGGGCGGGCTGCTCCTTACCATACTGTGTTGTACTTGTGTGAAGTACATCCAGTAACAAATCTAAAAAAGGTTGGTCTTTCATTTCAGGCAGTATTTCTAAAAATGGTTTGCCCAATGCTTCTTTTCCTACATTCCATATTTTAAAAAGTGGTTCATTTGCTAATTCCAGTATCAAATCCTCACCTTTAAAAATTAAAATGGGGTAGATAGTCTGTTCCACCAAATTGCGAAACCGCTGCTCACTTTGCTCGATTTTATTTCGCGCAAATACCTGATCCGTAATATCCCGCGCTATTTTTGATGCACCGATTATTTTTCCGTCTTTGTCTCTTATCGGTGAAACTGTGATTGATATGTTCACCTGTACTCCGTTTTTTGCTACACGAATTGTATCATAATGCAGCACTGTCTCACCTTTTTTAATTTTACCTATTACCATATCCTCTTCATGTATCAACTCTGGAGGTATCAGCATGGATATGTTTTTTCCAATAGCATATTCGGGGGGATAACCAAATATTTTTTCAGCACCATTATTCCAGCTTGTTATAATACCATCCAGCTTTTTACTGATAATAGCATCGTACGATGATTCAACAATAGTTGATAATAAAGAACGATTTTTTTCGGCTTGTATTCGTTCAGTAATATCTGAAAAGGCAACTAATATTAATTCTTCGTGATTCATCTTCTGAATAATGCGTTGTGCATTGAGTAGCATTGTTTTCTCGCCAATAAACGGAAAGGTGTGTGTAATTTCAAAATTATGCAAGTGAGAATTTCTTGGAAGTATATCTTCAAGCAGCTCCCTCAGGCGGGGAATATTCCATTGCTTATTTCCCAAATCATACAGCAGCATTCCTTCCGTATCTTCTTCTTTAACATTAAATATTTTATAGAATGTTTTGTTGGCGGATTTAACCCGAAGGTTTTTATCTAACACGATCATGGGTTCGTGGATGGTAGCAAATAGGGCTTCGGAATAATCGTAAGCCTCGTTCAGCAGGTCGTTGCGGGTTTGTAGCTCTTGATTGGTGGTGGTGAGTTCTTCGTTAGCAGATTCAATTTCTTCCTTCGACGTTTCCAATTCTTCATTGACGGTTTGCAATTCTTCGTTGCTTGATACAACTTCTTCATTTGCACTCTGCAATTCTTCGGCAAAAGCCTCCTGCTCCTGTGCAATTGCAAGCGCATCCGCATGTGCTGCCGCTAATTCCTGTTCTAATTTTTTTATTCTACGGTCTTTTGCAATCGAACTGTTCTTTCCACCTTCTGCGTGTTGCCAAAAATATTCTGCTTGCTCCTGTTCGGAGAATAGAATTAAGATCAGGGGTTCATCCGATTCTATTGAAAGCGGAACAATTTCCAAACTTATAATTTTGATTGTGGATTGTATTTTCAATTCAATTCCGCTTTTGCGAACGCGGTGTTTTGTTCGGATGACTCTTGAAATGGCATTACGTAATTCAAAGGCAATTTCTGGGCGTGCCATTTTTAAAATATTAAAAGTGGCTTTACCTTTTGGATGAGTGAGGAATAAATCGGTTGTACCGCGAAACTGTACAATTTCCATTTGGTGATTGATAACAACGCTAGCCGGCATAAATTCAGAAACAAGCACAGCATCAATAGCGTTGTCAAGCCCGTTATGATTCACTGAAGTATTATGCTTCGTTTTGGTTGTATTCGTAGTCAGAATATTTGTTTCGGAAATAGTTTGTTGTGCATAGCGCGGCATGAGTGCAGGAAGCGTGCGTGTTCCTGTGTTTTTTTTACGTGAAAAAATCTTGTACTTTTTACTAACCGCTGTAAAAAGATTAGCTGATTGGCTGATGTTCTCTGATTTGCCAAGCATCAAGAATCCATCATCCTGTAAGGCATAATGAAACGTAGAGACTACTTTTTTTTGTGCCGGGTTGTCAAGATATATAAAAAGGTTGCAGCAACTGATAAAATCGAGGCGAGAAAATGGAGGGTCACGCAGAATATTATGCGGAGCAAATACACATATATCGCGTACAGCTTTGCTTACACGGAAGCCGCCATCTGCTTTACTGAAGAATCGTTGGATACGTTTAGGCGAAACAGTTTCAAGTTCCTGCTTGGTGTAAATTCCAATACGTGCCTTGTTGATTGCCTTTACACTCAGGTCTGTTGCAAATATTTGAACGGGCGTGGTAGAAGTTTTACTCTCCTGAATTTCGAGCAACATCATTGCAATGGAATATGCTTCTTCTCCAGTGGCACAAGCAGGAATCCATATTCTGAGCGACTCTCCTGTTTGTTTTCTTTTGAGCAGCTTTGGAAGTAGATTTTCTTTTAAATATTTGTGGGTATCAGTATCACGAAAAAAACTGGTTACATTAATCAACAAATCCTGGTAAAGAATATCTATTTCTTCATTTTTTTGTGAAAGCAGCTTTGCATATTCGTTGAGTAATGTTATTTTATACAACATCATTCTGCGAATGATGCGCCTCTTGATAGTGTTCATTTTATACGCGCTGAAATCAACGCCGGTGGCTTTGTGTAATAAGTTTAGAATGATTTTCAAATCCGGATTGCTGTTCTCGATTAAATCTCCTTCCCCGCTTTTGACCCCGATTGTTTTAATAAGGGGATGTTTACTCAGCCGCGCTAATTCGAGTGCAATTTCTTTTGGCGACAAGATAAAATCAACCATACCGGCAGCAATTGCAGAGTGAGGCATGCTTGTGAATTTTGCTGTGTCATCTTGAGCAAATGTTAGCCCTCCTTCCTGCTTGATGGTTCTCATACCCACTGTGCCGTCGCTTGCGCTACCGCTAAGTATAATTCCGATTACCCTCTCTTTTTGTGCTTCTGCAAGTGATGAGAAAAGAATGTCAATTGAAATTGCAGCACTGCTTTCTGAGCGTGGAATTAACTTTATGTGTCCATCAGTTACTTCAACCCCTTTGTTGTATGGGATGACAAACACATTGTCGGGTTTTATTTTATCCATGTCATCAATTTCCTGCACTATCATTTTTGTCTTTTTTGACAAAATTTCTGTCAACATGCTTTTATGGTCAGGGCTTAGGTGCTGTACATAAATAAAAGCCATACCCGTGTCAGCCGGAAGATATTTTAATAACTCCATCATAGCTTCCAAGCCACCTGCAGATGCGCCAATGGCGACTACGGGAAACGTATTTTCTTTATCTTCTGCTTTTGCAGGTGATTCTTTTTTTGTTGAAGTTTCTTTCATATCAAAGAAGTATAGTAAAATTATCTGAAATCAATGCGCGAGATTAGTGATGCGTGTCCGCAATAACTATTTATAAACTAAGAAAGTTCAATCGAAGAGGGCTCGGTGGGACTATCGTGAAATCTGAGGCAGCTTTGCGTAGGTTTTTATACTGTTGATACGCCTGAATTATCTTGGCATTTGAAACAGCTTTTGAACGATTCTTTGTTGAGAAGTAAAGATCAATTAAGAGTATTTGAAGTGGCTAAATTTTTTATAAATTTAGTTCTTTTTTTGTTACAGTGGAAGGTGTCAGTTACTTACCACATTAATAGTTAGAGATTGTTGTCGTAAATCTCTAACTATAAGAAATTTAACAGTATCTTATAGTAAATTAATCGGCATTTATAATTAAGTATAGCTTTTGTAGATGGAATTATTAACAGGTCAAGTCAGGTGCTACACCTGACTTTCAACAAGATACCTTTAAAACACCTATACTTATATTTATAAAGAAGTTACTTTTATATGTAATGTATTGTTGCCGATATATGGCAAGTAAATAAAGTCAGGTGTAGCACCTGAGTTGACCTCTAATTCATTCTGATTGAGATGGTTACTATAACGTTTGCAATGCCAGTTAATCTTATCTCAATTCCTCAATCTCGGGTCAGTAGCATCCCTAAGCGCATCCCCTATAAGATTATACGCCGAAACAGTAAGGAATATCATAACCCCGGGATATACAGCCAGCCACCACGAAGCGGAACTTGACCTGGCACGGAATAATACTGACCCCCACGTAACAACAGTAGGCGGCACTCCAAACCCAAGAAAGCTAAGCGCAGATTCTGTAAGAATTGCCCCAGCAATACCAAACGCAGCCGACACCAACACAGGTGCAATTGCATTCGGCAGAACATGACGGAAAATCACACGTGGCTGAGAATAGCCGAGAGCAGTTGCAGCGGTAATAAAATCCAATCCGCGAACCCTTAACACTTCACCACGCACAAACCGTGCTATACTTGTCCAGTTGGTAAAACCGATTAATCCCATAATAAGCCATATACTTCCTTGTTGAACCATAGCAACAATTGTTATAATCAGGAAAAAGGTAGGGAAGGTTATCACAATTTCAATCAGCCTCGAGATGACAATATCAATTTTACCACCATAAAACCCTGAAAGAAGTCCGAGTATTATTCCGATTGTAAGGGCAATACTCATTGCCACAAGCCCAATAGCAAGAGCATACCGTGAGCCGTGAATAATACCGGAGAGAACATCACGACCAATATCATCCGTTCCGAAGTAATGTTTACCGGAGGGTTTTCGTTCCTGCAAAGAGAAAATATTCTTATCGGTTGTTTCCGGTGAGTAGGCAACGGGAGGGAAGATTGCCCAATCATATTTTA
>CALMMI010000290.1 GCA_937868245.1 uncultured Ignavibacteria bacterium
AAGGAACAAACACCTTGGTCCTATTGTTCAGGAGACACTGGATTCTCTCAACAGACTTGGTTCGCTCCTTGTTGAAAAGGGCAGTTATACCGATGCTGAATCATTATTGCGCACTGCACTCATGATTGCCGAAAACATGTACGGCAAGCATCATCCGATAGTAGCAGGAAATTTGAATGAAATGGGGATGGTACACTTTGCAAAGGGAGACTACGCAGCTGCCGAACCGCTTCTAAAAAGGGCTTTGAATATCCGTTCAATGATCTTGGGGAGAAATCACCCATTTGTTGCCCAAAGCTGGAATAATATGGGATTGCTCCACCTTCGGCAAGGTGATCTTGATACTGCTGAAGAGCAATGCACTCGTGCAATTGAAATACAAAAATCAACTATTGGCGAAGGTCATCCGGATTCTGCTTCTGCACTAAGTAATCTTGCCATGATTTTCCGCCTTAAAACGCTGTATGAACGCGCCGAAGGAATGTACAGGGAACTTCTTGCTCTCTGGGAGGCAATTCTTGGCAATAACCACCCGGAAACAGCAAATGCACTCCACGACTTAGGGGAACTACTCTATGAAAAGGGAGATTATTCTCAAGCGGAAGATGTGCTTCGCCGTGCTCTTTCCATACGGGAAAGAACACTTGGTTCGGAACACCCGGCAACTGCCAATACACTTCAAACATTAGCAGAACTATATTCAAGAGTTGAGCGATTCGACGATGCAGAACATTATTTCAGGCGTGCTATTGCAACACGGCAGATGTCGTTAGGTATGGATCACCCCGAGACGGCAGAAAGTCTTCATGCTTTTGCTGAATTCCTTGTTGAGAAAGGAGATATTTCTACGGCAGCCACACCGATTTATCAAGCATATTCAATTCGTCTCCGTTTAGCTGGTGCTCAGCATCCCGATACTATTAAATCTCAGCACCTGTTTGAAGTTATTACGGAAGGTATGAAATAAAGATTTTTATAAGGATACTCTACTAATTTCAGCTGAGAACATGTAAAATATTTGTTGTACACGAGTATTCCCATCGTTATTTTCGCAAAGTATTTTTACATCTTCTACAACCAACCCAAAAACACCCAACTAACATCATATCTATTTAACCATCTATACCCCAAATGAAGAAAAACATATTATTTGCCGCAGTACTACTGTTAATTACCGTATTAGTTTCCTGTAAAAGTACAAACGATCCCATTTCACCCGACGATCCCAAAAATGATACAACGATAAATCAGAATAATGACAGCGAAAGTTATTATCCGGCTAAAACAACCTATTGGTGGGATTACAAGACCTCACTCCCGGGGTATCAAGTGAAGTTGCGCCAATCAATTTCGCCGCAGGTAACAAAAAACGGCAAAAGTTATTACGGCTTAAATTCTACGGCATCAAGTGTAAGGACGTATTTCCGTGTTGACAGTAACATCGTGTACGATTACGGATATAGTTTCTTCGGAGTGGTAGAGGAAAAGGAGTTTAAAGCATACGACTTTAATTTGAAAGCAGGTGATTCACTTGTCACTGTTGGTAAGGATGCGTATGGAAAAGATTCAAAATTTGTAACAAAATCACTCAAACGGAGCAGTACCTATGTTATTAATGGTACTGTTTATCCTAATGTTATCAGTTTCTATAATTGCCTTTATAAGAAATCTTCTACCGGAAATTGGGTTTACGAATCAGGACAAACAACATATTATGCGAAAGGTATAGGTTTGATTTCTGCTGAATATGATACGGGTGATTATTTCTTATTGGTTGATTATAGCTTTAAGAAGTAAGGCATTGCTATTTAAGTATATTCTTTTGTAGAAAAGGAAGAATTTACAAGCCAAGAAAAACTCGGTCATTTGTCACTTTCCTACCTCAACGATTCAAATCTCTGCGGATACTGCTTCCGCAACCTGTCGAATTCAGCGGCACGTTTAAGGATAGGTAAACTGTGTAATTGTTGAAATTCATTTGTATCATTTAGAAACTGTCGCCGTTCTGCAAGTGATTGATAAAGTGTTGTTTCATCTACACATTCATCAGAGAGAAAGTCTGAGTGTATATAATTTATACATGCATAATCTGGCGAACATCCTGAGAATTCTTCAAACTGCTTTGCCATCATCATTGTTCCGTTGCATTTGGCATTCCATGAATACCCCGCAATATGTGGGGTTGCAATTATTGCCTTGGCAGCCAGTTGAAAGTCTATAAACGGTTCTTTACTCCAAACGTCAATTGCCAAAACAAGCTGTTTGCGTTCAGATGCTTCAATCAATGCCTTCTCATCAATTACTCCGCCTCGAGAAGCATGAACAATTAAAGCCCCGGGTTTTACCTCATCTAGTTCCCTACTTCCTAATATTCCTTGTGTTGGATAATTACCATTTATCTCAAGCGGCACATGATTTGTAACTATATCTGATTGAGCACACAAATCTTCGATTGATAAATATGAAGTCCATTCGGGAAATTGAAATCCATTGTCATACAGTGGAGGGTCATTCATCAAAATTTTCATGCCCAGCCGATTGCAGTATTTCGCTACAAGTTTCCCAACATTTCCATAGCCGATTATCCCCACACTTTTCCCCTTGAGTGGACAATCCATTCTTTTTGCCCATTCGAGTATTGCAAAAAGAACATATTCTGCAACTGCATTTGCATTTGAACCGGGAGCTGACGCAAAATGAATTCCTGACGTATTTAGATAATCAATATCAATATGGTCGGTTCCGGCAGTGGCAGTGCCTACAAACCGGACAGGAGTATTTTGTACCGACGAAGGGTTAACTTTAGTTACGGAGCGGACAAAAAGGCTGGTGCAATGTTCGTGAGCTAGCTGATTGTTGGTAAGTGTTCGCCCGTCGAATCTCACTACGCGCCCGCAGTTTGCGAGCGCATCAGCCAGATAAGGAATGTTTTGATCAATGAAAAGAACTTCCGGGTTCATCTTATGAATCTAAAAGTCCGCGCCCAGTTTTCTGAATCGACCCTGCTTTTTGAAGTTCTTCATACACGGAGTCCATCACTCCATTGATAAAGAGATTACTTTTATCGGTTGAGAACCGTTTTGCAAGTTCCAGAATTTCGTTGATAGTAACTTTAGGCGGGATTTCGGGAAATGTAATAAGTTCGGCAATTGCCATTCGCAACAGTATGCGGTCGAGCAGTGCAATACGCTCTATGTCCCAATTTTGGGCATATCGGTCAATCAGTGTTTCGGAATATCCGGCGTGTTGAAGGGTGGCATCAATTAATGCACGGGTGAACTCCACTTCACTTCCCTCCCAGCGGATTGTTGTATCTGCTTCCATCTCTGCAATTTGCTCCGGTGTAAGGAGACGGTTGGTATCCGGTACACCATCATCAAATTGAAACTCACGGAAGAGAATATGCTGAAAAACATCCTGCCAGCGAATCCCTGAGTTTTCGCAAGCAGCCAGCACTTGCAAGCATTTTTCACGCGCTAAACGACGTGAACCTTTGATAAATCTTATGGTGCTAAGAGGAAAAGTGTTGTCTTGTTGTGCTTTCATACATCCAATTGAAAAGAACGAAAAATCTCGTTAAAAATCGGGCGAATCCTTGTGTCGTGTTTTTGAAGTGACGAAACGCCCGATAAAATATCGTTTATCCTGCTAATTATTTGCGAATATCAGGTTTACCTATATAATTACTATGAATATGCCCGATAGCTGCTATACGCTCTTCAGCAATAGCGTTTGATGCTTCAATCGAAAGAATATTACGGTCGGAAGCTGTTTTAAAAATTGTAGAAAGAATCGTATAAATCCCTTCTGCTTGTTTTAGAACCCGAGTTTTGCTGTAGCCGTCAATCTCCGAGGCAACATTCATAAGTCCGCCTGCATTGATAACATAATCAGGTGCATAGATAATTCCACGTTTGCGAAGTGCATCCGCGTGTTTTTTCTCATCTTCCAGTTGATTATTAGCACCACCGGCAACTACTGCGCATTTCAAATTCGGAATGGTTTCGTCATTCAAAATTGCACCCAACGCATTTGGAGAGAAAATATCGCAATCAAGAGTTGTTATTTTTTCGGAAGCAACATATTCCGCACCTGTTTCTGCTGCAACTTTAAGAGCTTTTTCGGTGTAAATATCTGTAACATATACTTTTGCACCTTCTTTTACCAAGTGAGTAATAAGATGGCTCGCAACATTACCCGCGCCTTGCACGGCAATTTTCTTTCCTGCAAGAGAATCACTTCCAAATTGTACTTTTGCACAAGCTTTAATTCCGTGATAAACTCCATAAGCTGTAAAAGGAGAAGGGTCGCCGCTACCTCCCTGACCGCTTACACCGGTAACAAAATTTGTTTCCATTCCGATCCATTCCATGTCATTTACTGATGTACCGACGTCTTCAGCAGTAATGTACCGTCCGCCTACCGCTTCAACTGCACGTCCGTACGCTCTGAAAAGAGCTTCGGTTTTATCAGTGCGTGAATCTCCGATGATAACTGCTTTTCCACCACCAAGATTCAATCCGGCAACAGCAGCTTTATATGTCATACCGCGTGATAAACGCAAAACATCCGTAAGTGCCTCGGCATCGCTTGCATATTGCCACATACGTGTACCGCCGAGAGCAGGACCGAGAACCGTATTATGAATCCCGATAATAGCTTTCAAACCCGATTTTTTATCCGAACAGAAAATCACTTGCTCATGTCCGTAGCTTTCAAGCATATTGAATAATTCCATCTAAATCCCCTTTGAAGTGAAGAGTGCTAAAACATATCCACAATTAAATCCGATGCAAAAATAATAAAATGCAGCTCATTTTAACGGATGCAGTCTGTTGATATTGAGTAAATCCTTGAAATTTATTAAGAAAAAGTTACGGACGAAACTCCGTCGCAAACCGTATTCCTTAAATTACAATGACAGTTAGAGTAATATTCTGAATTGCATTCCCTTCAAAAATTTCATACCGTAAATTCAATCAGATTCATAGGTTGATTATTCCGATTCGGTTGAAGTGGTGCTTTTGAGTATAAATTTTCAATATAATCCGGCTCTGCTTTGTACCCGTGTACGTTTTGCGTAATTTTGTACTTAAATTTCAAAAGACAACCATTCACAGCACAAAACCACTAGATTCTAATCGTTATGAATATCTACACGTCCGATACTATCATTTTCGACAGCAATACCATTCTTACTGTCGGTACTTTCGACGGAGTGCACCGCGGGCATCAAGAAATCATTAAGCGTCTGATTGAATCTGCAAAAGAACTTGGCGGACGGGCAGTAATAGTTACATTTGAACCACACCCGCAAATTGTTCTGCAAAAACCCGACCGTGAACCGATTCATTTACTTTCTTCAATCGAAGAGCGGCTTGAATTATTTGAGCGGTTTGGTATCGAGAACGTGGTTATCGTCCCATTTTCCAAGGAATTTTCTCAAATCAGCTCCGAAAACTTTGTAAGGGATTTTCTCTGTAAAAAGATTGGCTTGAAGAAAATTCTGATTGGATACGATCACTTATTCGGCAAAGACCGTACAGGTAATGAAACTCTTTTGCGCACGTTGGGTGAAGAGCTTGGTTTTGAAGTTGAAAGAGCAGATGCCCTGAGCGTAGGAAACGAAACCATCAGCAGTACAAAAATCAGACATGCACTTTCTGAAGCCCGGCTTGAAGATGCAAACAATGCCCTGGGGTATCCTTATTTTGTTGAAGGATTAGTTGTGGAAGGTCACCGCAGAGGGCACACACTGGGCATCCCGACTGCTAATATTAAACCTAAAAACTCACACAAGTTATTGCCCGCCAACGGAGTATATTTCGTAACAAGTGAGATTGACGGAAAAACATATTACGGAATGGCGAATATCGGCTTACGCCCCACTTTTACGAATGATGTTATCCCTACGCTCGAAGTTCATTATTTATTTATGGATATGAATCTTTATGACCGGGTTATCAGTGTTGATTTTCTGAAGTATATTCGGGGCGAACGGAAATTCGACAGTGTTGATTTATTCTTATCCCAGGTGGTGGAAGACAGAAATATATGCCTGGAGTTAATAGACAGGCTTAGTAAATAGTTGCGTACAGACTGATTTTAAGTCTTATGAACCTCTGTTTGTTTTTAGAGGTTTTAATGGAGCATGTATCAAATATTGTTCAACACTATTACAATTTACCAGCATAGAAGTCATTTTTTAAAATAAAAATCACTTCTTCTTTTTTTGATTGATTGATATTTACAAAAATTTTACTATTTTTGTAGATTCAATTTTTGTTTAATCGGAGTTTTTTCAATGCTTACTAAAGAACGTAAATCAGAACTTATTGTAAAATACGGCGGAGACGCAACCAATACAGGTTCGTCTGAAGCCCAAATCGCAATTCTAACAGAGAACATATCTGCTCTTTCGGGTCACCTCGAAATGCACAAAAAAGACCATCATACACGTCGCGGATTGATGAAACTCGTGAGCAAACGCCGCAAGTTATTGGATTATCTACACGATCGTGATATTTCACGGTATCGTGCGATTATCGCAGCTCTTTCAATTCGTAAATAAGGTTTCTTTAGGCGGCGCGTTCATTCGCGCCGTTTTCGTTTTAATTCGCGCACCGATGAACTTATCATCTTGCGCGTTTTTACTTACAATCAATATCGTAAAGTTTTTCTACGGTGGCAGAAAAACGCTTGTTAATCGGCGCACCCCGGGTCGTCTGAGTGAAGGACAGAACCGAACCACGGTTTTACCCTCCGCTCAGAATGATTAACCAGGTTCCGACAAGTACTCATGCCGCCATCAGTTTATTTTTAT
>CALMMI010000291.1 GCA_937868245.1 uncultured Ignavibacteria bacterium
TATAAAGTGTTTCATATAAACTCTCTAAACAATATTGATGAATAATTAAATTACGAAGCAAATCTACAAATAAATACTTGAGAATTACCCAAGAAATTTTATTCAATAAATGATTTTTCATATAATACTTTCATTCAATTATCAATGCAACTAATTTTCGAAATATTTTAGAACCTGTAATGTTAGAAATATCGTATATTTCTTGAATACACCTAATTTTTATTTTTTGAGTAAACATTTAAAATTAAAATTTCTGTAAAAATACTGCTTCAATCAATTTGATAACTGATGTTAGGCAACAATTAATCTATTGCACTTTTCCCCGGTCAATACAGGTGTGCTATTGTACTTTTGACTATCTGTAAAATCAATTTAGGTCAGTTCGGTTGTTACAATCGACCTGACTTCTAAGCGTAATAAAGAAGATCGGTTGTAACAACTGACTTGACTGGGATTCAATTCATTCCATAAAAACTATATAAACGTGGCTATCATAACTGTTTTTGCTAAACTTATGTAAAGATTTACCGATAACTCGCATAGCGCATATACATACTCCTAAAAGCGTACAGTTTCCGTAGTGTAGGGTTTTCTAACCCTACACTATTGGAAACCATATAAAATATACTCTCAGTTCTTTAAGATATAAGGATACTAAAATGTCAATCAACTCAATCCAAAAATCTCCTTTGGGCAGATCTACTTCCGATAAATGGTTTGTACGCGAAAGTGCAGTTCGTGAAGCACGTAAAAACAATGTTTCCATTTCATCAAATGTATTCAAAAAGGTTGAATCCTTTATGAATGCAGGCTCAACAAAAGACATACTTTTGGATGATTTGACACCCGATGAAAAGAGTCAGTTCTTGAAGATATTATCGGGCTTACTTAAAGAAGGGATTGTAGGTTACGAAATTTTGGAAGTAAACGGAAAACCCGAGAAACATTTCCTGGTTAATCAAATTGGCGACAGCCGACTTTATGGCGCAAAAAGGTATCCAAACGGTAAACCAAAATAGTTTACGTTTTAACCGGCACTTATTCGTCAAATCGTCCATCAAAAAATCGTATATTGTGATACTGATTCATGTATTTTTTTTAACGACAGATTTTTTAGGAGCGTTTGATGCGAAAATGGCGAATTGAGGATGCAGCTGAACTGTATAATATCAACGGTTGGGGAATAAATTATTTTGGGATTAACGACAAAGGGAATGTTACTGTTAGCCCCCGTAAGGCGAAAGGTCCTGCAATCGACCTTAAAGAACTTGTAGAGGAATTAAATCTTCGTGATGTTGCCCTGCCGATGTTACTCAGGTTTCCCGATATTTTGGATGACAGAATCGAAAAAATTTCGGGATGTTTCGATATCGCCTCGAAAGAATATGGTTATAAAGGCAGATATTATAATGTATATCCAATCAAAGTTAACCAACAACGCCCGGTTGTGGAAGAAATAGTTCGCTACGGAAAGAAATTCCCTATCGGACTTGAAGCAGGTTCAAAACCTGAACTTCATGCAGTTCTCGCCATCATGGACAACCCCGATGCACTCATCATTTGCAACGGCTATAAAGATGAAGAATTTATCGAACTCGCTCTGCTTGCCCAAAAAATGGGTAAAAAGATTTTCATCGTTGTAGAAAAGCTTAATGAATTAAAGCTGATCAAATCAGTTTCCGAGCGTGTAAATGTACGCCCTAATATAGGAGTCCGTATAAAACTTGCAGCTTCAGGTAGCGGAAAATGGGAAGAATCCGGCGGGGATCAGAGTAAGTTCGGTCTTACAGCCAGTGAACTTCTGGAAGCTATCAGTTATGCACGGGAAGCAGATATTTTAGAATGTGTTAAGCTCATTCACTTTCATTTGGGCAGCCAGATTACCAATATTCGCAAAATCAAATCAGGCTTGCGTGAAGTATCCCATTTCTACACACAACTCCAAAAAATGGGTTGTTCTATCGAATATGTGGACATTGGCGGAGGTCTCGGTGTTGATTATGACGGTTCACGTTCATCTGCATCGAACAGCATCAATTATTCTATTCAGGAATATGCAAACGATGCAATCTATACACTTATGGATGCTGCCGATAAAAGCGGACTCCCCCACCCGCACTTGATTACGGAATCAGGCAGAGCACTCACTGCCCATCACTCAGTGCTTGTGTTTAATGTTTTGGAAACATCCACTCCCCCTTCGCTTACAAAGGAAGAACAGCGTATCAATGAAAACGATCATGATATTCCGCGTGAACTCAAGAAGATATTACAAGGGCTTACAACTCGTACCATGATTGAATCATGGCATGATGCACAGCAAATGCGTGAAGAAGCATTAGACTTATTTAGCCTGGGAATGCTGGACTTGCCAAACCGTGCACTTGTTGAAAGTTTGTTTTGGACAATTGCCGGCGAAGTACGCCGCTTAGCTTCGGATATGAAGCATACTCCGGAAGAGTTTCACACACTTCCCAAGATACTAGCTGAAAAATACTTCTGTAATTTTTCGCTTTTTCAATCTCTTCCCGATTCCTGGGCGATTGACCAGATTTTTCCGATTATGCCTATCCACAGGCTTAATGAAAAGCCAATCCACGAGGCTACTTTACAGGACATTACCTGTGATTCCGACGGTAAAATCGATAAATTTGTAGGTGAACATGATTTCACACAATTTCTGCCCCTGCACGATTTAAAACCCGGCGAGCCGTATTATATGGCAGTGTTTCTTGTGGGTGCGTACCAGGAGATTTTGGGTGATTTGCATAATTTATTTGGTGATACAAATGCAGTTCATATTGTAGTTGACGGCAACGGTTATGAAATCCAACAAATTATTGACGGTGAAACAGTTGCCGATGTATTGGATTACGTTCAGTTCAGTGCAAAAAAACTAGTCCGTACCATGGAAACATGGGTAAATAA
>CALMMI010000292.1 GCA_937868245.1 uncultured Ignavibacteria bacterium
GAATGCAAATATACATCTTATTTTACTGTCCAGTTTTTGGGGGTAACTTCAAAACATCTAAATATTACCATTTTTGAAACTCTAATTTAAGTTAATTCTGTCATTCTACTTAATACACAATAATCTTATGCGTTTTAACAATACCATTTTCGTAAATGCGGATGAACCACATTCCTTTTTCATCGGGTGAATTCATGGTAAACGAATCATGAACACTTTGTGATAAATATAATTTACCAACAGAGTTACTTACAGTTATATGCCGTTCACCTGCATTATCAGAAAATTGAATGCGGAAGGGGCTGTTACCGGCTACCAGATTTGGAAATACGCTACTCACGTCCCCTGTTGAAATATCATCGTGAACAGATGTCGGGATACTCATATCAGTTTGATATACACGCTCATCGAACATTTGCACCATGTATATCTTCCCTGAACTGTTTTCAGCAAGGTGTTGAATATTAAAATACCCGCTGATGTCGAATCCTAATCCTTCAATGTGTTTGTTCCACGTTTGCCCTTTGTCGGTTGAGAAGAATGTTCCACCCACATTGATTGAGCCGTTCATGGAGCTGTACCAATCGCCGTTTTTTGCAAAATGGATGTTGCTGAGCAGGCGGTCGTTCCACCATGTGGCAACATTAGCAACTTTTCTAACATTCCAAAAGGTGTTATTGCGAATATCCGCAATACTTTTACAAGCATTAAACGATACCGAAACATTTACGGCTGTCCCCGAAAAACTGAAATAGACACTGTCTTGAGGTGAAACGGAAATTGATTTTACATTTGCTACGCTCATTTGGTCTGATACAACATTCTTACCGTCTAAAAGAATGTTGATATGTTCCCATTGCAAACCATTGTTGTCCGATATGAAAAGTCCGCCGTTACCGGTTACATATTCATCAGGAACACCAAGATAGAGTCTTCCGTTTTTATCACTTGCTATTTGTTCGCAGGATAAAAAGTTGCCCAAGCCGTTGTTCCTTTGTGACCAGGTATTGCCGTTATCGTTTGAATAATAGACACCTGCACCAACATATCCCTTCTCAACATCTAATGTTCCGGTTATTGCAAACAGGTTGCCATCTTTGTTTTGTATGATTTTGGTAACAGGGTATGTATTGCCCAGTGAAACGGAATCCCAAGTATTTCCAAGGTCGTCACTAAAAAATATTTTACCTAAACCTCCGCCGACTACTCTTCCTGTAGTAGAGGTAAACAAATAGAGTACTGCACTGGAATTTAGAACAGTATCCCATGAATGTCCGCCGTCTAAACTACGGTGTATATGAAACGGAGAGCCAACAAACAGACTATTGTCATTTGCAAGAGTTATTGATGTTTTGTGGTCGCCGGGGAAGGCGTAGGTGGTCAGCCAAAAATTTTGCGCGTGTGATTCCGAGTAAGTGAATACGCACAGGAGTACTGTCAAAAGTAGTTTCATTCTTCAAAAATTCCTATAAATGTGAGATGGTTTATTACATGTCTTTCTGTGGTAAAGACGGGGTGGATAACGGGAAAAAGTAGGGAATGTTTCAAGTGTAAGGATACATATAATCGTGAAATTTTATAAATCTAAACGTCAATTTGAGCTCCTGAGAGCCGTTCAACCGACTGCAAAATAAGGCAATGACAGAGTAAGCTATATTAAGAATCTTTCTTCTGGAAGGAATCCCCCTGTGTAGAATCTCAGTTTAGTTTAATCTTGAGAATTATTTCTATGCTTTGTGAAACTCTGTTATGCTC
>CALMMI010000293.1 GCA_937868245.1 uncultured Ignavibacteria bacterium
TTGATCTATCAAAACTGGCAACAGAACAGCGGATCGAAAAAATAAAGAATATTGTATCAAAGCGTCAACCTACATTGACTGTAGTCCTTGAAAACGTGCATGATGCCCATAATGTATCTGCAGTTTTCCGTTCCTGTGACGCAGTAGGTGTTTTGGAAGTATGTTTGATTTATAATAGTCAACAATTCCCTGATTTGGCAGAAAAGAGCTCTGCAAGTGCCAGAAAATGGGTAGCTCAACGTAAATTCACCTCAGTAGATGAATGCTACACATATCTGCGAAACGGTGGTAAAAAAATATATACAACTGGAATGAACAGTGAAGCAACATCTTTGTACAAATTAGATTTAACTCAACCGGTTGCATTGGTGTTCGGTAATGAGCATTCCGGTGTTTCACAGGAAGCAATCGAAAAAGCAGACGGGAATTTTATTATCCCTCAAATGGGAATGATTCAAAGTTTGAATATTTCAGTTGCCTGTGCTGTATCGCTGTACGAGGCATTTCGGCAAAGAGATCAAATCGGTTTGTATAATCAAATCCAATTCGACGAAAAAACGTACAATTCGATGGTAAGGGAATGGATATTGAAGTAACTGATTCTCTCAATGTGTGGTTAATGAAATAGATTTCGAAAAGTGAAGTTTTATTAAGAACTGCCGATAAGAAGAGAACGTGATTTGTAGGATAAAAAAGTAAAGCTATGTAAGACTACTCGGTAAGAATTGTAAAATTGAATAATATTAGCCAAATAATCCTTAAAAAGTACTTATTAATTTGGTTGGCACGTTAATTGCAATTGTTTCAAAAAAGAGTGAGCAGCATTCAAAATGGATTTTTCCCAAGAAAAAACAGCACAAAGTATTACGGTCATTCTAGCTGACGATCATGAGATTGTAAGGGTTGGATTGAAGCGATTTTTGTCTATCGACCCAACTATTCAGATCATTGCAGAAGCAACTAATGGCGAAGACGCAGTTGCGATGACTGTTTTATACCGTCCTAATATCGTATTATTAGATATTAATATGCCTCGCATGGATGGAATTAGGGCAGCTTCCGAGATTAAAAAGCAGGCTCCTGGTGTGAAAATAGTTATGCTAAGTGCACACGAAGACTCTTATCATCTCGAAAAAGCCCTTGGTGCAGGAGCAAACGGGTATCTCTCGAAGGAAATTGAAGCTAAAGAGTTATTACCCGCATTGCAAGCTGTTATTCGTGGTGAAAGAGTGTTCAGCCGTTCGATTCTTCAGTTGATTCAGAGAAA
Organism: uncultured Ignavibacteria bacterium; assembly: GCA_937868245.1. GTDB lineage: Bacteria > Bacteroidota > Ignavibacteria > Kapaibacteriales > UBA961 > JADJXV01. The sequence continues at coordinate 1,268 of CALMMI010000293.1, forward strand.
TTCAGCTTCAATTGATGATAATAGCGGTGCTGCTGTCTCATTAACAAAACGTGAGCAAGAGATATTGGGAATGGTGGTGAAAGGACTTACAAGTTCTGAAATAGCAGATAAGCTATCAATAAGCCCAAGAACAGTGGAAACTCACAGATTTAATTTGATAACAAAATTCGGTGTTAAGAATACGGCAGGCTTAGTTCGCTTTGCTGTTTTAAACGAAAATGGTTCTTGAATTGTTGAAAAAGTCGAAATCAGTTGTTAAAATACGTAGTTTTACGGATTGACTGGTATAGCAAATAAATGCTAATTTCGCACAATGCAAAAGCTATCCCCCGAGGCTGCATACAATACACGTTGAACAGGTACATTATATGGCAAAATTTATTTACAATTTCATTGCAAAATCTGACTATCTACGTAGTCGGAATTTTACTATTATGCAACGAACTTCACAAGAACGAGTTCAGTACGGCAAATTATTTGCTGTTTTACTGCTGCTCACTGCACTTTTTCTGCCGTTTTCGGTAGAAAATACTTTCGCCCAAGAAAACGTTGGTATTGGAACGAAAAACCCAGCCCAATCGGCAGTTTTAGACTTGAGCATTGAGCTTCTGTCGTCTCCAAAGGGGTTTTTAACTCCCAGGATGACAAGTTTGCAGAAGAACTCAATTCTTGCTCCTACAACGGGTTTGCTTATATTCCAAACCGATGGAGCGGCAGGGTTCTATTACTACAACGGACTTACATGGATACCGTTCATAACATCGGTCTCTTCGTTCTCGAGTCTTGTTGATACCGTTGCTTGGACTCTTCACGGCAATGCAGGTACAACCGGAGCGAACTTCCTTGGAACAACCGACCCGCGTGACCTTATTGTAAAAACCAGTAATGTGGAAAGATTGCGAATTTCAGCAAGCGGTGATGTAAATGTTTCTTCTCTTGTTGCAGGTGGAATTGTAAAGGCTGTACCCGGTACTGGAGCATTGGTTACTGCAGTTGTGGGCGCAGCAGGTGATGTTGAAGCTCCTCTCGGGTTTTCGAATGGGCTTACCCGTAGTGGTAATAGTGTAATGCTTGGTGGGGGATTGGCAAATAATACAACAATAAATCTTAATAACAATAATTTCTCTTTTAGCGGACAAGGTAATGTTGGTATAGGGGTGGCAAGTCCATCATACCTATTAGAAGTTGGCGGTACTCAAGGTATCTCAAGTGTTCGTATCCAATCATTGGCTGGTACCGGTACACGTCTTGTTACTTCAAACTCACTCGGTGAACTTAGTACACTTAATCTTCCCGGAGGAAATGTAGTTGGTGGTAGTGGTACTGCAAACTTTGTAACAAAATGGGCAGCTGACGGATTAACACTTCAAAATTCTCAACTCTTCGATAATGGTACGAGCGTAGGGGTTGGTACTACCAATCCAGCCGGACTCTTCTCTGTCGGTTCAACATCCCAATTCCAAATAAATTCAACAGGTGCAATTACTGCTGCTACAGGTATTACTTCTTCGGGGGCAATACAATTTGGTGT
>CALMMI010000294.1 GCA_937868245.1 uncultured Ignavibacteria bacterium
AAGTGAGTAGCGCAAGCCAGGGAACATAATACGAAGGGTGTGCTGAACTTGAATCAATAAGATTAACACTCCAAAGTTGAATATCTTTCACAATAGTAAGCCACGACTCCCGAACTGGGTTTGCTTGAATAGCTTTCCATGCTTCCTGTTTGAAGATAGTATTCATTTCTATTTCTAATTTAGGAGTAAAGGGAAGTTCGTTTATCCTCCGGTGCATTTCATCGTCCATCCACACTCCCAAACCGTATGGGTTATGACCTCTGTAAAAGTTCTGCCCGGAGCTTGTTGTCAGAGGAATGAACTCGCCAAAAACCTTGTAATTGCGGATTGTCCACGGTACTAACACACATAAAATTCCTATAAAAGCAGTAGCAGCAAATCGATATTGCTTTTTCAGGAAAGCATATAAAATCAGCATCCCTATAAAAATTACAGCCTCAGGTCTCATGCTTGTATAGACCAAACTACTTACAAGAATCAATAGTACTGAAAATGTATGAAATTGCTTTCGTTGGAGCAAAAGGCAGAGAGCCAAGACACTAGCATGAATAATGATAGTAGCCGAATACGTGTTTGCAGCTACTATAAATTCAGGTGTAAGGGCATACAGCCATGCTGCCGCAATGGCGACTCTAATTCCCAACCATTTTTCGCACAAGAGATATAAAAGTAAAACAACAAGTAAAGAACACAACCATCCTCCAATCCCCAGAATAAGAAATGAGCGCAGAGCAGAACCACTTATAACCCAAAAAGGATAAAGGTAGTAGGTATAGCCTGGCAGCATATATGCCGATGGTTGGGGAGTTGCTGATTCTGAATACTTCATTGCCAAAGATCCGTTATCCTTCGACCAAAACGAGTAACCTTTACCCTCGTAGAGATTATGTGAAATCTCGCCATATTCCCAGTAATGTTCATTTGAATGGTCAACTGCAACAAACCAATACATGCCCCTTACCAGGAATGTTACCACAAACAGTAGCAGCAAATGTTTTCGAGTATAGAGCAGAAAGGACATAAAAAGGAATTTTGTTAATAGGATTACCAACAGGAGAGGAATTACAACTTATTTGCAATATTCAGCAATTCATTTACAGTTTTCCAATTACGTGTGGTGGCAGTTAACTTCAATTTACTTTCGAAGAAAGTATTTGAAAGTTTAGTATTTCCGTAACCTTTCGGACAAAACAAATACACAGCTTTATCCCCAAGAATAAACTCTCCTGTACCGTAATCTACCGTTTTCATTTTTTCGAATAATTCATCGGAAGGTTGTGCAGAAAGAAATGTGGTATGGAGAAATGAAATATCCTCGTTCCTGTCGTTTACAAAGGGATTGCTTACCGAAATCGAATGCAAATATTCTTTTGTAAGTACAAGTACCTTCACATCAAAACCAAAACGGTCTTCAATAACGGAATGTATCATTTTTTCAAGTGATGCAGTAGTAGAATTTTCCTTCTGAAAAATAATATTTCCACTTTGAATATAGGTTGTAACTTTGTGAAGCTCCAAACTTTCGAGTGCAGCCCGGAGGGCTTCCATTTTAATTAATTTTTGTCCACTTACGTTTATTCCGCGCAGGACTGAGATGTACGTTTGCATTGATAGTAATTATATTGATTATTAACTAAATACTAGGTAAAGTTAAACTAAGATTTAGCAAGTTCATTAATATCTCTAACTTCCAGAATTGATTTTTCATATCCCGTATCAGCACAGTTTATCATTGCAATGCCAAGGTCTTTAAGTGTCGAGACTGAGTTTGGTAAAAGAATCCGTAGAAGGGGATATAAAAAAGAGGAGCCTTTATAGATTCGTAGTGCGTTTTTAAGTCCATCTGTTGGTTTCATATACCCGGGTCGAAATGCAAATACGCGTTTGAAAGGTAAGGTAAAGAGATAATTTTCAGTTCTTCCCTTTACTCTTGCCCACATGGTTTTACCGTTTTCTGTGCTGTCGGTACTTGCTCCTGAAACATAGCAGAATGTCATATTGGGATTCAAAGTAACCAGAGTTTTCGCAAAATGAGTAGTTAGGTCATAGGTCAATCTTGTGTATTCAGCTTCTTTGAGACCAATAGAAGTTACGCCCAAACAAAAGAAACAAGCATTATAGTTCTTTAAACTTTCTTTTATCGACGAAATATCCATAAAATCAGAAATGATGATTTCCTTGAGTTTGGTATGTACCACATCGCAGGATCTTCTGCCGACAACGAGAACAGATTCTACGCGTGCATCATTTAAACATTCATGGAGAACTCCTTCGCCGACCATTCCGGTAGCGCCGGTAATAATTACTCGTAATCTCATTGAAATATCTCAGAAATTGTACTTTACTTTAATGAAGACCTACTTGAAAAATAGGCTATGGATGAATAAACTACGATAACAATAAAAAGGTTGGAAACAAAACTCATCAATGTGTCACTTGCAGAATGCGATCGACCGTCGATATCAACAAACAAATACACTGCGAATATCAGAACGCACCCAAGTATCAGCCAACCGATAATCGATGAAGGAATAAAGAGTATTCCTACTTGTTTGAACCAAGGAAATTTCATTGTGTGTTGATAAGGTTAAAGAACAAAAGAACATTTTCTCTCCTAATGTAATAGAAAATG
>CALMMI010000295.1 GCA_937868245.1 uncultured Ignavibacteria bacterium
GCTGTTTGTGATATTTGCCAGAACACTCCAACTTCCTATTGTTTCACCTACGGAATACACCCTTCCATCCTGCGGGGTAATGCTTGTATCACTTTGTAATTCTGTACAGGATAAAACGATATATCCTTGAATATTATCGGAAGGGTTTGGGTCTTCCATCGGATTCCAGGAAAGAGTTACTTTACCTGTGGCAATTACAGCGTTCAGTTTTGGGGAAGTCCAAACGGGCTGGCGTGTTTGTCTCCAAAAATTGCTATTCAGGTCATCGTTTACCGTTGCACCTTGATTGGGAAAACCTCTTGTAAGAGTGCTTTGAACTGAAATGATTGTTTTTGAATTGGTAGAATTTCCACCGGAATATTCACCGATACTCTGCCCGGGATATACCCGAATTACACTACCTGATAGAATATTTGACGATAGGTTGTGTTGTATTTTAGGAGAAGAAAGTGCCGTGTAATCTCCAATATCCGTCCCATGCGATAGCGCATGGACCTGTTTTCCGGATGCATCCCGTAGCTGTAGAATATCTGCAGTTTCAGAAACATTCAGATTTGAAACGTTCCATGCAGTTCCATCTGTTGGAGCTGATTGGTTGAACAATGTTGTGTTTTCTGCATCAACTTCTATGTAACCGTCCGCTGCACTGATGTCGGGTGTATATGCAGCCAATCCCCTGTGGTGGATTACAATTACTGTACCCGCACGTAGATTTTTCCATAGTGCAGCATCTTTAAAAACTATACCCGATTGCCAGTTATTTAATGTGTGATTGTTGTCGCGTAAACTGTAACCTACAAGAGAAGTGTTATCATCAATTACCAGAAGTTCAGTCCATTCCTTTAGTGGGTCACCAATAGTAACATTCCGATATTTACTTATCACAACTTGTTGAGCTTTAAGTATGTTTGATTCAAAAGCCCCAACAAGAATAATGAGAATTAATACTAAAAATTGAAATTTACTCTTCATAATTTGAAATCGAAAATAGCATTCAAGAACAAAATTTTTGCTTTACGATTAGCAATATAGCTATAATTATTATTCTATGTTTCCTACAATCAAAATTTTACAATAGTGAGTTTCTTATTTCCAATTCCACTAGTCCAAAACTATGAATACGTTTCAAACAATTTTATGCTTCCGTAAACATTTTCAATCGTGCTTTTGGCATGAAAGATGCTGCCAACCACTTGATATTAAACAATTAAAGAAATTTATTTTACAACTGTTTTGGAATCAGCTTCCAGTTATCGGACGTAATCATATCAATAAATGGCTTCTCTGTATTTATTTGGTATTGAAAATTTCGAGAAAATTCATATTTTGCATGAAATGTAAAACGTTTACAGGTGAAAACCGTCGAATCTTGATTGAGCCGTTGTTCCATTCCAGCAATTCGGCAGTGTTTTCAATGAACTTTTTACGTACATCTTCTTAATCAGATTATTTTGTTTCATTTTAATTATTATATCTTATGCGTAAATATACGTTTTTTACTTTCTTGTTAGCTGCTATGATTGCCGGGTATTCCGGTCTTTCGGGTGCAACCCAAATAGCATTTAATAATCTCCAGTTAACCGGGAATGCTAATAAATCCTTCCGACCGTTTACAGTAGAGGCACGATTTGCCGATGCAAGTGTAGATGTGGCATATTCGGGAAGTGTAACGCTGGCAAAAGTTTCGGGTGCGGGTACTCTTGGCGGTACAGTCACGAAGTCTTTTGTTAACGGAGTGGCAACTTTCTCGGATATTGCGTTTTCAAGTTCGGGAAGCTATGTGATTTCTGCAACTCCTACCGGTTTGTCGGCAATCCAAAGCTCCACATTGCAGGTTTACGGACAGCTCACAATGACAGAGCTTATGGTCCCTAAATTTATGAAATCCGCTACGAGTACAACCCGTATTCCTGCATTCGCATTAGTACGATTCGACAATTTGATTCCAAATACGGCATATCGTTATTGCACAGGAGCTGTTACTTCGCCTGCTCAAACCAATACAATCGGTGATGGAATCAATATTCATTACAATGCCACAACACAGACTTTTGTATCCAACAGTAATAGGAACCTATCCTCAGCATCAGTAGATTATTCAACATTCACAACCTCAGGAAACCAAACTTCTATGACGTTATGGGTGAATATGCTGCCAACAGCCAATACTTCATTTAGTGAAGGTTCATCTCTAAACTGGAGAGTTGTTCTTACAAATGCACCGGGTTTCCCTGCTGATACATTCAACACCACCTCTACTACTAAAGCATTGGAATTTGGTGCATCATCAACTCAAGCTACAGGTATTTACGACAGCCAAAGCGGACTTGCTTCTAAAACATATGTATGCTTGTTTGATAACACAAGCGGATTGGGGAGTCCCCTCTCAACTGCTTTAGTTCAAGACGAAGGTACTACTGCCCAATCAGGAACGACAGTTCAATACTACACAAATCTTGAAAACGTTACCGGTGCATGGTCAACTATTATTCCTAATAACTTGCCTACCGGCGTTCAACGTATCGAGCAACGTTCACTTGCAGACGGTTCGCTTATCAAATCATGGACAGATAACGACGGCAACTGGTCGAATGTCAATACAGTAAATCAGAATCTCGGAGCAACAGCTTTTAACTTGAACACTCCACAAATAGCATTTCAATCCCCTCTTGGTGGCGAAGTGTACTGTACTAATAGTCCAGCAACGATCAGATGGACATCACGAGGTGTTCAAAACTTGAGAATTGAATATGCTATCGGCAATTCATCATATGCGTTAATAGCTGCTAATGCTGATGGTTTTGCACAAGCCTACAATTGGATTTTAACAAATATTACCGATTCTACAACTCAACTTACTATCCGATTGACAGATGTTGATCATCCGTCAGTAACAGTAACATCCGGTAAAATTTCGCTCTATACCCCTCCTACAATCGAAGTACAGCCAGTTTCACAAAATACATGTACGGGAGATACAGTTTCCCTAACAGTGAAGGCTTTTGGAAATATTTTCAGATACCAATGGCAAAAAGACGGAGTGGATATACCCGGTGAAACAAGCAGAACTATTACAATGCCAAAAGTAACCGTAAATCATTCCGGTTTCTATACAGCTAAAATTATCGGGTTCGGACCTTGCAGCACTGTTATCTCAGGTGTTGCTACGGTATTTATTACCCCGCCGATTCAAATCGTAAAACAACCTGAGGACAGAACCTTTGCAATAGGTGCAACTGCACGTATTTCTGTAGATGTTATCGGAACAAACAACCATAAATTCCAATGGTATCGCGGTACTGTTCCTGTTCAAAATACGAGCCGCATAAGCGGTGCACAGGAAGCAACACTTGTTATCCGTAACTACCAGGCATCCGATGCAGGTTCCAATTACTATTGTGTTATTACAGGGTCGGCAGTTTGCGGCTCAGCAACCTCGCGTACAGTATCTGTTACATCAGGTGTGTTAACAGCAAATCAGGATACAGTTTCAGCATGTATCGGCAGCTCACAACAAGTTCGTTCATTGCAAGTTGTGCAACCTTCAAATACACAACTTTTCTTCCAATGGTCACGTAACGGTAAACCACTTGTTGACGGTTCTAAATATTCCGGAACAAATACTGCAAATCTTACAATCAATTCAATTGAGAAACTCGATGAAGGATATTATTCCGTAAATGTAACTGCACCTGCTATTTCAGGTGATGTTACAATGAATCATTTGGTGCGTGTTGCACCTCAACTAAAAATAATTAAGCAATTACCTGATGTTGAATTCTGTAACGGTGAAGATTATAATGTTTCTTTTGTAGTAAACGATACCACAGCTATATTACAATACGCAGTAGCGTATCTTGTTGATGGATTTGCTGCAGTAACCCCTGTGTATACATGGGGAGCTAAAAGCCATGAAGTAGATATAAATTCTAATACGATAAGTGTAAAATTTAATCTTAAAACAACAAATGACACCTCAGATCTTAAAATCGTTAATATAGTATATCTAAAGACTGCTTGCGGAACTGATAGTCTAGTTTTCCATCCAAGATTGATAACAAAGACCCAAATTTTTGGAGCTCCAAAGCCTATAGATACTATAAAAGCCGGAGGTATTCTACACTTAGGTATTTCTGCCGTAAGTACACATCCATTGCAGTATCGTTGGAAGAAAGATGGAAAAATTCTTGATGGTGAATATTCTCCGTTGCTCCACAAAATTGCTATTTCAAAAGCTGATTCAGGAACGTACCAATGTTTGGTTTCTAACGGTTGTGATACAGTAACTGTATCTATGAAAATAGTAGTGGTAACTTCAACCGGAGTTGATGAATTCTCACAAAACGGCTATCAATTGGAGCAAAGCATACCTAACCCTGCTTCTTCAACAGTAACATTTGGGTTTACATTACCTGAATCAGGCAATGTAAAACTTAGTGTAACCGATATGCTCGGAAGAAATGTATGGCAAAGTCCGAACGATGAAATGTCCTCCGGTTCTCATTCGGTAACAGTTGATGTTTCCACCCTGCCTAACGGTGTATATTATTATACTTTATCCACATCAAAGACGTCTCTAACACGGAAACTTGAGATTGTGCGATAAGGTAGATTTTCTTTTACATAAAGGACGCTTCAGCACACAAAGCCGAAGCGTCTTTTTATTTAGCGACCTCTTACACAGATTATGGATTTGAACATTCTATACCAAGATGAATTCTTGATAGCCATACATAAGCCTACCGGACTTCATGTTCACCCAAGTGATTTTTCACGGGATGAAATATCATTACTCGAGTTATTACAGGATGAATTCGGAGGGTGGTTTGCCCCTGCGCACAGGATTGACCGTGCTACCTCGGGTATTGTAGTGTTTGCCCGGACTAATCTGGCGGCAAGTGCAATGGGTGTATTGTTTTCAGAACGACAGGTATTCAAAAGGTATATAGCCGCAACACGAGGTTTTCTGCCACCTGTCAATACCATTATTACTGGTTCACCCGAAACATTCAATTTGAGTCAAACACGATATGAAGTTATAGGGCAAATTGAATTGCCGTTTAGTGTCAGCAGACACCCATCAACAAGATATTCCCTTGCAGAAATAACTCCTGTTACAGGTAGAAGACATCAAATACGCCGTCATTTATCCTCTATCTCCCACCCTATTATCGGAGATGTTCGATATGGCGATGGAAGACATAATCTTTTTTGGAGAGAACACTTCGGATTGCAGCGTCTTTTGTTATTTGCTGTTGAATTGAGGTTTCAACATCCTTTTACAGGAGAGGACATTATTCTTGAAACCCGTATCGAAGATGATGTACGGAAAGTTTTCGAGGAATTCGGGTGGACAGGAAATTGGTAATGATGTTTGGTTTTACTCAGCTGCTATA
>CALMMI010000296.1 GCA_937868245.1 uncultured Ignavibacteria bacterium
AACTACAGTAGAACCTTTCAGAAGACCATCTGATTGAGCGAGTGTTTTCCATACAAGCGGATCTTTAAGTGATGGAGTGGCAAGCGGGGCACGTGCAACTCCGCTTGGTGTTGCAACCCACAATGAATCATAGGCAACTAGTAATTTTAGTACAGGAGTGTTTTTCTCAAAAGTTCCAATTTGTTGTACGTCGTTGCCGGGAGCATTTTTGCTGTCGAAATCGATGAGACCGAAATCTCCGGCTACATACACTTTGTTCCCTACAAAGAGAAAATCATTAATTCTGCGTTTTGTAAGAGTTGACTGAAAATGGACATCAGTAATATGTGTAATGGTAAATGTATCACTGATGATATCGATATACCCGTCGAACGACCCCACATAAACAGATTTATTTGCGTGGTTATAGGCAATTGCGGTTACATCCAAACTCAGCAAAGCATCGATGTTTTTGAATTGGATACTCTCTTTTGTAGTAGTGTCAAAACGGAATACACCTCCCGAAGTAGCTGCCCAAATATGTCCCGAACTATCTAATGCCGCAGCACGAACGGAGTTCATAGAAGAATGGGTTTTCCAATTATCTAATCGTATCTGAGAGAAAAGGGAGGTGGTGGAAGCGAATAGGAAAAGTGCAATGGCAAGGAATTTCATAGCATTAGGAGGATAAAATGAGAAATATATATGAAAGAAAGTGGCAATTTATCTCATGCATAGCTCCAAAAATAAGAAAACATTCGTGAAATAATTTAATGAAATCATAAACGCAGTAAAACCAATTGAGTCAGACGAATTTAACGAAGTATCATGCGTGTTTATTTTAGAAGTAATTTCTCTAAAAGTAATTTAATGCTTTTTCCAGCTGCTTCCCAATTTAATCTTTTTTGATACTCGTTATGCGCAGAATAAGCAAGAGCTTTATACCGCTCCTTATCTGCCCATAAACCGGCAATTATATCGGCATATTCTTTTGCGCCGGACTCTAAAGACAATGTATATCCGTTAACTCCATTATGAATGATTTGGCTTACGCCACCTGTATCGGTTGTGATAGACGGAAGTCCGTAAGCACTTGCTTCGCAAAATACTAATCCATACGCTTCCTTACGGGTAGGAAGCAGTAAAAAATGTGAGTCTTGAAGCAACCGATTGAAATGCTCACGATCAGCTGATTCCTTTTTATCAAGAAATGGGATAACAGTAACCTGCGAATGTGTGTATTCTTCAGGAGGGATACACCCGCACACTGTCAGTTCTGCCGGTATGCCCCTTTTATTAAGTTCCAACATTGTATTGTACGCTATTTCACCACCTTTACGATGCCAATCTACACCTAAAAACAGCAGCTTACATATTTTGTTCTCGCTTCGTTTTGCTACAAAATCTTCAATTTGCTCTTTGGTGGGTGCAGAATCAATATTTGCACCATAGGGGACAACATGTACTTTCTCACGGCTGATACCGTAATCTTTAATTGCACTGTTTGCTGCCCATTCGGAACAATAGATAACCGCAGAGGCACGGTTAAGTGCTGATTGTTCCATGTCGTTTGAATTCTTAATTGTTGAATCCGAGAGATTCGAAAAATCGCCGTAATAATCCCGCATTAATGGGAACGTAGCATCAGCTGTGAAAACTATTGGCTGCTTGCACTCCAAATAGGCTATTGGATACGACCAAACCGAAAAAACAATATCAGGATTTATCTCTTTTAACCTCTTAGAAATCTGACGTGCATTTTCCTTAAGAATTTCCGGTTCTGATTGACGGATATGCCTTTTTTTGAAGATTTCCTTGTAAAAAAATTGCTTCGCTTTGTAGAACAGACTGTTCTTCTCTTTAAGAGGTCCGATGTACTCGATTTCAATGCCGGAATTCTCAATTGCTTTTGCGATATAGTATCCTAAACCCGACCAACTTTGTACTAACCGTGCATCAAATGTGGATACGTAAGCAATTTTCATAAATATAAAAAATAGCGGCTATCTTTAATCAAAATTTCCAGTGGTTTATTCTATTCCGTAAAGAGATGAGTTCGATAACACAATTAACGAAATGGAGTAGCAGCGTTATGGGTTTTGCAAGTAGAGAGTTTGAAGTGCCGCCGCTCCGCTCAAGATTCTTATCGTAGAAATAAAGTCATTGATGATTTTGCAAGAATAGCCGCTTTTATAACACGGTTGTTGTTAAACTGTTTGTTTGCCCATCTCTTCGTAAAATGCTGCCGTTGCAATGATTCCTTTTTCAAAGTTCTCGAGAAGGAAATGCTCATCGGGGGAATGTGCGTTTTCTGTAGAAAGTCCGAATCCCATCAGAACGGTAGGCGCATGAAGTATTGTTGAAAATAGCAAGCACACAGGGATTGAGCCACCTTCGCGAGTCAATACCGCTTCCTTACCGTAGGCTTCATGAAGTGCAACGCGTGCGGCATTCATACCCATTGAATCACGGGGAGTAAGCACAGGGTTTGCACCATGATGATTTACAACCTCCACTTTAACGGTAGGCGGTGCTATTGCCTTAAAATATTCTTCAAATTTTTGAGCAATATCATCAGCATCCTGATTTGCAACCAAGCGCATCGAAATTTTTGCTTTTGCCATCGAAGGGAGAACTGTTTTGGCACCAACTCCTGTAAAACCTCCTATGATTCCGTTTACATCCAAAGTAGGTCTTGCCCATGTTCTTTCGAGCGTAGAATATCCGAATTCACCAAACGTAAACGGGATTTCAAGTTGAGAGCGGTATTCTTCCTCGTCAAAAGGAAGAAGTTCAAAACCGTCACGTTCTTCTTGGGTAAGGGGCACAACATTGTCATAAAACCCGGGAATTGTTATACGTCCGTATCCATCCTTGAGTATGGCAATCATATCACAAAGGGCATTAACAGGATTTTGAACTGCCCCGCCAAAACTTCCTGAATGCAAATCGCGGTTAGGTCCGGTTACAGTTACTTCCATATAGCAAAGTCCGCGCAAACCATAAACAAGCGAGGGTACACCGGGGGCGTAAATAGGGGTGTCCGATATAACTACGGTATCACAACGGAGCAAGTCGGTGTGAGTTCTTATAAATTCTTCTAAATGGATACTGCCTACTTCTTCTTCACCTTCGAGCAGTAATTTTACATTTACAGGTAATTCACCGCGAACTTTTAGATGAGCTTCGAGTGATTTGATATGAAGAAATATCTGACCTTTATCATCGGTTGCACCTCTTGCAAACACTTTGCCATCTCTGAAAGTAGGTTCGAACGGTGGGTTTGTCCATAAATTTAACGGGTCAACCGGCTGAACGTCGTAATGTCCGTAGAAAAGCACAGTAGGTGCATCTGCACGTGAACATTTATATTCGGCATAAACGATAGGGTGACCATTTGTCGGGAAAACTGTTACATCTTCTATTCCGATTGCACGAATATGATTGGCAACAAAATCCGCACAAGCCGCAACATCTGCTTTATGTTCAGGTGCAGTTGAAACAGATGGGATTCGTAACAAATCGGCAAGTTCATTCAAAAAACGGGGTTGATTTTCTAAAATATATTCTTTAATATCGTTTATCATACGCTGCAAAAGTGTGGAAAGTATAGTAGTCGTTAAACAAATTTACGAATTATGAACTAAATTTCATAACTATTGGGCTGAAATTACGCAATCAGATACAATATTTTTGGAGACGGTGAGATTTGAGATTTATTAGCAGGAATTTGATTAAGGATAATAAAAATTCGCAAATTTTTATATTTATAATGGGTTGCTCATAGTATTTAACGTTACACTTACATTCTAAGCCCATCGCTTCCAAAAATTAGAAACTGTGAAGTATCAACATAAAAGATAGAACGTTCTCCGGTTGCAACGGTTGCAATTGATGGAACCCTGCAACATTTCATGTTATCCGAGGTCTCGAAATAGACAAGAGATTCATGACCTACAAATTCGATAGATTTTACTTCCGCTTCAATTGATTGAGCATTCCCACCATAAGGATTGGTAACAGAAATCGCTTCGGGACGGATGCCGATTGTAATTTCAGTTCCGTTGGGAGGTATATCATGAATGAAATTCTCTTTTGCCAATATAAACGAACATTGACTGTTATGCTCATAAAACCGAATATCTGTATTCCTATGGATTTTCCCGTGAAAAAGGTTGATTTGCGGGCTGCCGATAAATGAAGCTACAAATATGGATTGGGGAGAACTGTACATTTCTGCCGGTGATGAAACTTGTTGAATCACGCCTCCTTTTAACACAGCAATCTTATCACCCATTGTCATGGCTTCGGTTTGGTCATGGGTTACATAAACAGCGGTTACTCCAAGTTTCCGTTGTAAAGAGATTATTTCCGAACGCATTTGAACTCGCAGCTGTGCATCTAAATTCGAGAGCGGTTCATCAAATAAAAAAATACGCGGACTTCTAATAATTGCTCTACCCAAAGCAACTCGCTGCCGCTGTCCTCCCGAAAGCTCTTTGGGTTTACTTGAGAGTGCATGACCCAAACCAAGCATTTCTGAAACTTCCCGTACTTTCCTTGAAATTTCCGATTTTGATTCCTTGCGAATTGACAGAGGAAACCCAATGTTTTCTTCAACTGTCAAATGCGGGTAGAGGGCATAATTTTGAAATACCATTCCGATATCCCGATCTTTCGGCGGGATGTCGTTCATTCTTTTATTGTCAAAGAGTAAATCTCCGCCACTTATAGTTTCGAGTCCGGCAATCATCCTAAGAAGAGTACTTTTCCCGCAACCGGAAGGACCTACCAAAACAAGAAACTCACCCGGTTGCACTTCAAGTGAAACATCATGAACTGCAACAGTATTATTGTCGTATTTTTTTGTAATTGAAGATAGTTGCAGATGTGTCATGCTATTATTTGCCTGAAGGTTTTTTTGAATTCTAACGTAAGAAATTGAAAATATAATTAGAATGAATTACAATTTTCTAGTGACAAATATATGGAAATTTAAGCATTTATGGCAGCCGGAATTTTTGTGAGACTACAGACAAACTTCCGTTTGTCCTACAAGAATATGCTTGTAATGATTACGAAGAAATAAAATATTTTGCTTAAAGTAAAATTTTATTTGTCTTTTCCCTCCAAGCGTTATAGTTTTGTACTGAATTTTCTTGAGCAGCATCGAGAAAACTCGGCTTCCCTCTCTTTATTGCATCTGCTTTTTATCAGGCGGTCTGTGTCGTATCCAATGTTAGTTTTGCATCTACGGGCAAAATTTTGGATAGGGGACTTATCCCGTCAGTTATGATGCAATTCAGCAAATCCAGCCGCTTTTACACTATATGCGAGAGTTGAATCGAAATAGGAACAGAGGTGTAAGTACGTGGTAAAAAATCAGATACAGATTTCTTATGATGAGAAGTACAAGCGGTCTTATCATTATAGCCGTTTATTGACAATCCTAATAATTGTGGGTTGCGTTTTCGCACTTGCTTTTATGTGGAAATCAAAACAGCGGCTTCAAACGATAAGTGTTGTCGGCTTAAAGACACTTACAGAGCAGGAGATACTCGAGAAAGTTGGGCTGGAAAAGGATGAACATCCGTACTTACGGGATTTGCAACTTGTAGATATCCGTCAAAAGATTAAAGAACATCCATTCGTCAGGTCGGCAAACGTAACGCATAGTGAGAACGGAAAAATTACAATAGCAATTGAAGAGCGGTTGCCAGTGGCAGCTCTCAAGAGTTCCGGCGGAGAATTAAAATATATTGACCGTGATGGCGTAGTACTCCCATACCGGTTATTCTCGGTTGTATCGGACGTTCCAGTTGTGTACGGAATAGAATCCAACGGAAAAATCGATACAGCAATATTAGCTAACCTTGTTAATGTTTTGAAAGTATTACAGGATACGCAAAACGGTGATTTGTATCAGGCAATGTCGGAAGTATTCTACGAGCAAAAAAAAAATGTATTCTTTCTTAGTTCTACGGAATCCGGAATATCAATTTGCGTAGGAAAACCGAATGATTTGCAAGAAAAATTTGAAAACCTTTTTAGGTATTGGACAAAAGAGCTACCTAAAGTAGAAAAAAAATCGATTGAATATATTGATCTTCAATGGGCAGGTCAATTGGTGATTAAGAAAAAAAACAGTAGAAACGTCAACGGATAATATCTAAGTTAAACAGACTGTCAATTCAGGTACATAGGCATGAACTCAGACTTTAGCATTAATAACGACGATATAATTGTTGGGCTTGATATTGGCACATCGAAGGTTTGTGTGCTTATAGTTGCTACAGATTCCTCCCGCAAATCTCTAAATATTTTAGGAATTGGTCTTGCTGACAGCGATGGTTTGCGTCGTGGTGTAATTGTTAATATCGATAAAGCGGTACGTTCTATTCAGCAAGCAGTTGCCCTGGCTGAACAACAGGCAGGCATCAAAGTTAAAGATGTAGTGGTTGGCATT
>CALMMI010000297.1 GCA_937868245.1 uncultured Ignavibacteria bacterium
GATAAAATGACAGTTGCATCACCTGCATTTGCTTCTACTGAAAATGTTGACATCAGCTATACAGCTGCTACAGTTGGTTTTGGATATTCTACATTCAATACAATCCAAAGAGCTGTAAATGCTGCAGGAAACCCTTCTACTGTTTTAGTAAAAGATTCTACTACATACACAGAAAACGTATGTATATTCAATAAAAACAACGTAACAATTGTTGGAGACTCTTCAGCAACTTGCGGTAGTACTTCAAAACCTGTTATCAATCCTTCATCGGGTAATGGTTTCCATATCTATACTCTTAATGCGGGTGCTACAACAACAACTAACATTACTGTTAACGGTTTCTATTTCAATCAAGTAGGAGCACAACGTGTTGGTATTCTTGTAACAGGTTATGATGCTGCAACAAATTCAGCTGCAAACAAACCACCTACAGGTATTCAAGTACGTAATACTTGCTTTGAAGGATACGCTACACAAGCAGCAGACGGTAGTACTGTAGCAACAAGTGCTGCAATGTCATCACAAGAATATTCCGGTGGCGGAGTATTAGATAACTCCGGTCGTCACTCTTATGGTGGTAACGTTGCTCCGGCTGTTGTTGATGGCTCAGATATTGATGCTCAAGCAAATAACAATTTTAACTATAATGGTACATCTACAAGCCCATCTTTCAAAATTTGGGACAAAACAGATAGAAACATTGCTGACGGTGCTAATTATTATGATGCTCGTATTTTACAAACAAACCTCATTATTGTTTATTGCGGTGATGACTTAAATACTGCTCTTGCAGGTTTGGGTGCGGGACCGGTTACAGTATATCTACAAGGTGACTGTATTTATAAGAGTGCATCACGTTTGACAATCAGCGGTGTGTTTGATATCGGTGTAGATTACACAGGTCGCTATCAATTACCTCCACTTGTTGTTGAGCCAGCAGGTATTGTTTATGCGAATGCAACTGCAGGACTAAACTGGGATGATGATTGTGATGTAACGGGTAAACCTGGTGTTCGTTTTGTAACAAACGCTACTCAGCTTCCACTTGCTGCAAGCTTAACAAATGGTCATCAACCTTCAGGTACATCTGCAAATGCATCTGCTACCTATATGAAAACATTAACTCCGGTTAATTATGGTGCCGGTGGATATGACTATAAATGGACAAATTACGGTACAAACCGTCCTTCTGATATTGAAGTTGCAGGAAATAACATTGGTGCGTTGTTAGATGCTATTGACCACATTGCAGATACTAACGGATTTGCAGGAACTGTTACAGTTCAAGATGCAGCAAATTTTGCAACAGGTTTCGATCTTCACAAGCGTATTCGTTTTGCAACAAAAACAGGTGCAGGTAATGCTCAAGTGACAGGTACAATTCGTTTGTGGAACAAAGTGTTACCATTCGGTCCTGACTGCTCTACAACAGCAGGCGTGGGAGCTTTGGATGATATTCTTGATACACGTGTAACAAGTGGTACTTTCACATCAATGAATGTACAAGTTGGTATTGCTACTTCAACTTTTGCAGTAGATAGAGCAGATAATACAGATACTACAAACACAATTCAACAAGGTTTAGTATTTACTAGAACTGGTGGAACATGTACTGTAAATAATTATGGTAACTACGTATCTGGAACTGCTCAAACTCCAACTGTTAACAGAGGTAATGTAACATTAACTTCTGATGATGCTGCGCGTTTTGTTCAACTAGAAGGTGGCTACATTACTTTGAATGGTTCAGGTGCTCCTGGTGCAGGTGTTCAATCTACTATTGTTCGTTTCTCTGTTGATACAGTTAAAATGACTTTAGGAACAGATGCTATCCAAACAGCTCTTGGAGTTGCAGGAAATCAAGATGAAGAAGGTGTTGGTTTTGATAATCAAGCAAATGATAACACACTTGGTGGAGTTGCAGATGCAACTCAACGTAAAGGTACAATTGTATTTAACTTTGCCGGTGCATCATCATCTCAAACTCTTATAGTTGAGAAAGATGCTCGTTTCAAAGGTAATTCTGCAACACCTAACACAAACTCAGGGTCTCTAACGATGAGACTCGGTGCACAAGGTACTAACATTGCAGGTTCTACAGACTTCTGTAACAACACAGTAAACGTAACTCAAGTTACAGGTTCAGGCTATGCGCAAATTCCAGACATTCAAGATGGTCTTTTGTTAGCTTGTTCAGGCCAAACAGTAAACGTAGGTTCACCTGCTGCTGCTACAACATGGGGTGGTGGTTCAGATACTTACAATCGTGATAACACTATCAGCAAGCCAGTATTATTACAAGGTACTAATACAACAAACGTTTGTGCTAATGCCACAAATGGAGACGGATTCTACATCGATGCAGCAACTGCATGGCCAGTTAGCCCTACTCGCAGTGCTTTCACATCTACATTCTCAACATTTACTCCAGCGAATCCAATCTTCAAACTTGATTCAGCTGTTAACAGTGTTACAATTCAAGGTTTCGACTTTACAAGCATCACTAACGGTGCCGCTCAAGCTATTGTTTATTCAAGAAAAGGAAACAATACAATTACCTTAACAGGCAATGTTGTTACTAATTCAAGTGAGCAATTTGTACAAGCGGACTCATTAACAACTGCACGTACTGCATGGAATCTTGGTTGCAATAGAATTACAGTAGCAGCTACAGCAGCTCCTGCATTCAATATCTTCTTGGATGATATCAATGGTCTAACAATGTCGAAAAATAATTTATCATACTCAGCTCCAACAGCTGGTACTGAAATCGTATTATTAGGTGGCGTAAACAATTTAACATTCACAGATAACGTTGTTGAAGGTTCTAGAAATGGTGGATTGTTTATACATAAATCAAACACTAATGCTCCTGCAAAAAATACCCCGGGTGGAACAAATACAATTCTAAGAAATAGATTTAGAGCTAATAACTCTACAAACGTTTCTAATAATGGTGGTTTGGCATTCCAAAATGCTGATGTATTTACAGGAACATGGACTGTTTCGAATAACTTTGTAAATAACAATACATTTGCTGGTGTTGAATTCTCAGCGTTAGGTTCAAATACTCCTATCCCAAGTATCAATACATTCCTTGTTAATGATAACAGCATTACAGGAAATACAGCTGGATTGGAATACTTAGGTCTTTCAACATCTGGTCCAAATGCAAACTGTGGTATCAATGCTCGTGGTAACTGGTGGAGTAATGCATCAGGACCTACAAGCAGGTACAATCCTCTTAACCTTGTACCATGTACAGCAACTTCTTACGGTGATATAGTAACTCAAAATGCAGCTTTAACATGCCCTGACTCAGTAACACGTGTAAGTTTTGTTCCTTGGTGGACATTAGGTACAGATGGAAATGCAACTGCAAACGGTTGGCAAGCTCCTGCGGCAACAAATGTACTTGGTCGTGTTGTTCGTACAAACAATGCCGGTGCATTCCAGTTAAGTTATACAACTATTACCGGTGGTGTTGCTGCAACAGCAGCTAATGACAAAGTTTTTGTTATCCAAGGATTGCCATCATGGACTCCTGCTCCTGGTCCAACAGGTGCTTCAGCATGGGGTGCTTACTTCTCAGAAGCAGTACCAAGTCCTGCTGTTACCGGTGTTGAAATTCGCGGAGTATCTGTAAGTGCATATAGCTGTGACAGTAGCAAAGTAAAGTCAGCGGCTGTGTATTTAGCAGGTACTGATAACATTACCGATCCTGTTGCTTCTTCGTTTGGTGCAGCAATCACTCCGTCAACAGGAACAACTAGCGGTCTAAATCTTGTTGGATTTACTGTTGCCCAAGCAAACACAACTATCCGTAATTTCAATATACAAGGTTTCAGTTCAGCTTTACCATCTTTAACGAGTGGAGTTGGAATATCTGTATCGAATGTTGCAGGGGCGGTTATTGAAGCTAATAACTTTAATGGTGGCAAAGGTTCAGCAGGTACAACAACTACAGGTATAGGTACTTTTGGTGTATATCTTGATAGGGCAGTAAATGCAATAGTTATAAGCAACACATTCGGTGATTCACGTGACTTAGGTTCTAATTCAAGTGGTGTCGGTGGTGTTGCAATTCACGCAGTTGACGTAACAGCCGGTGGTGGAGCAATTGGTCCGATTGCAATTGGTCAAACTTCCCCATCTTCATATTTGACAGCATCATTAGGTGCAACTGCTGCAACTGCACTAGGCGGACGCAATACTATCAGAAATACTGAACGTGCCGGTATTCAAATCGGTGGTGGCGGTGCTTCTAACATTGCAGCTGCAGGTAGCGGTGATGCAGGTGCATCAACAATTATTAACGGTAATACTATCCAAGGTGTACGTGATGCACGTGGTGGAACAGCTTCAAACGCTTTAGGTGGTGTATTTATTAATGCATCAGCAGGTACTGTAGATGTAAGTAACAACCGCTTCGGTGATACAACCGTAGCCGGTATCGGTACACGTTTACTTCCTGGCGATAACAAGATTGACATTATCCTTGGTGCAAATGCATTTACATTTGCAGCTGGAAGTGACTCAAACACTATCCGTTCAACAGGTCAAACTGTAGATGCAATTGATGTAACTGTATTGGATTCAGCAGGAACACGCGGTGCTGGTCTCCGTACATTCTTCAATGCTGCTACTCTAAACTCATTCAGTCATGCTGCAATCCTTACAACAGACGGTGCTAAACCGTATGACTTCACAGTTACAATGAATCGTAACCAACCAGTGGTAGCACGTGGAAGTGCAGTTGGTACATCAGTAACAGGTGAGGCTTCTACTAGAATTTACCGTAAAATTGCTACTCCGATGTCAGCAATAGGTGCACAAACTTATGCGGCTGGTGGAACTACATTTACAAACGTAGTTGAAATACGCGAAAACGGTGCATGGGCACTTGCTGGCAGCAGCGGATCTCCTACACAATACTATGCAGAAAACCTTACGTTGCCTTCAACAACAGGTATTCAAAACTTCTTACTCTTAGGTCCAAAAGGAACTAATGTTCTGAATAATACTTCAGCACATATTATTTCTTCTACAGGTCCTGGTACAGGAACTGCAATTACAGCAAGCGGAGCTGAAAACAAATACATCCGCGGCGGTATTGTTCTTCATGCTGTAGGTAACGGTTTATATGGAAGTGTTCCATCAGTTGCTACAAACAAAGGTGATGTATATCTACAACGTGCAGCAAGTGGAACTGATAACGGTTTCGTACAATTTGCATACGCTGCTACTTTTGGCTCACAAGCATTAGTATCAGGTACAGGACAAGAAGTTACCGGAAACAACAACAACACAGACAAACCTTCAATCATTAAAGCAGGTTTGGATGATGCTAACGATGATAGTTATACAAATACTACAGCTCAAAACCGCCGTACAGGTGTATTCCTTGCAGGAAACGGTACAACATTTACCAAACCTACCGAACCTGTTACAGGTTTAGGTACTGAAGGTTTAGTTGCTTATCCTAATCCGGCTAATGGTGGAACAGTTACTGTTAACTTCCAAGTTCCTAACGACACATACGTTCGTATAGCTCTTTATGATGCTCTCGGACGTAAAGTAACTGACCTCAATTCAGGAAATGTTTCAGCAGGTGTATATAACACAAGCTTCGATGTTTCTAACTTGACATCAGGTGCATATACAGTTCGTATGGAATATGATTACTTCACAAAGACAGTTCAAGTTTCTGTTGTGAAGTAATTAACCTTCTCTTGTAAAAGAGAAACGACAATAAAACAGCCCTTTTCGTAAAAGAAAGGGCTGTTTTTTATTAAATCATAGTACTTTAAAAACACAAAAAAACATGGATTTCTAAAAATAGATTTCGCTATTTGGTTGAAAATCCTTACTTTTGCTGTTCAAATTTTGTAAAATCGAGGTAACTAATGAAAAGAACATATCAACCCAGCAGACGCAAGCGTCGCAATGCCCACGGATTCCGTCTTCGTATGTCGAGTAAGAACGGTCGTAAAGTGCTTGCACGTCGTCGTGCAAAAGGTCGTCACAAGTTAACAGTCAGCTCGGAACGTCGTCACTAATCCTTTGATAAACAAAGGAATGCACCGATGACCTCTTAGAACAATTCAGAAGAAAGGGCGAAAGTATTTTCGCCCTTCTTTCGTCTGTTAATTACGATAAACAATTGGTTTCCTCTCTTATTATTCATGCATGATACCTATTGTTTCACTTAAAGGTGCTTCATCTTTTGCAGCAACAATGCGTACCGGAAAGCGTTTTACGCATGGAAATATTACAGCAGTAATTATCTTCCGCATGCAAGCAAATGAAAATAAAAATGAACCGGTTAATGTGGGTGTGAGCATCCGTAAGAAAACTGCAAAAAAAGCAACAATGCGAAATCGAGTAAAAAGACTTCTTCGGGTAAGTGTGCGTGAAATATTCAGTGAATTTGAGGATTTAGAGTATTGCAGTGAAGGATGCATTTTTGAACGAATGATTGTGTTCTGCAATTCTGCACCGAAAATTCCGTCACTAATCAATCTTAATGATATACTTCCGGATGTACGGAATGTTCTTACTGCCGCATTTGAGTATTACAAGCAACGCTTAAACCGCTATGAAAACAATACTCATCCAACTCATCAAGGGATATAAGCGATGGATATCGCCGCTGTTTGTGCCTTCCTGTAGATTTTACCCAACATGTTCGGTGTATGCAATTCAAGCTCTCGAAAAGTATGGTGCAATCAAAGGCTCATGGCTGGCATTAAAACGAATTTCAAGGTGTCATCCTTTTCATCCGGGTGGGATTGATAATGTACCTTAAGCTACACAAAAATTAAAATTTTAACGTATTTTGTACTTTTAGCCGTCCTTATCACAATATTAATAAGTACTCTTAGCAACAACCTTAAGTCAAAAAAATGGAACAAATGGATAAACGCTCTTTTTTCGGTTTTATTCTCATTGGTATCATCATAACTGCATGGATTGTTTATACATCCACTACTACACGCCCGGTTACACCTGCTAAACCTGCCACAGAACAAAAAGAAACACCTAAAACACAAAATTCAAATCCGGTATCTACAGCCGAAACTTCTGAAAATAAATTAGGAAAGACATATTCCCCGTTCCAAGCACAGGGTGAGGAATTTATTACAATTGAAACCGATCTAATTAGAGCTAAGATTAGCTCTAAAGGGGGCACAATTGCCCGCTGGGAGCTGAAAAAATATAATTCATGGTACGGACAGCCTGTGCAACTTATAAAGCAAGGCAGCCGTGAATTCTCACTTTCGTTCTTTAGCAACGAAGGGAAAAAAGTTGATACTCGGGATCTAAATTTTACATTCCTGCCTGCCGGTCAAAATTCATTTCGATTAAGAGGAGACCAAACTCTAACACTTACTGCTAAACTGCAAGTATCACCCACATCGTCAGTTCTTAAGAAGATGACTTTCTATGGTAATAAATACAGCATTGATGCCGGAGTAACATTTTCCAATATGGAAAATTTCATGTCGCAACGACGTTTTGATGTTGCATGGAACGGCGGGGTAAACTTTCAAGAACATAACAGTGTAGATGAATCTAACACAGCAGTTGCTATTGCATCGTTAAACGGCTCGAACCATGAACTTGATGCTACGGATTATTTCACACCTACGAAGTTTGAACAAACAGGTATAGTGGATTTTGTTTCAACCAGAACAAAATATTTCTCTGCTGCAATTATCCAAAAGCAACCGAACCCTGAGGCAACAGTTTATCTTTCAGGACTTAGAATAGGTGCTGAGCAAGGTGGAATGACAGAGAAATATACAATGGCATATCGTCTGCCATACAGAGGTGGTGAGCAAACTACCGATTTCACAGTGTATATCGGACCTCAAGATTATGATATTCTGAAAACATACGGCTTAGGTTCAACTATAAACTTCGGATGGAGATGGATTGTAGCACCAATTGGTGAATACTTCATGTTGCCGATATTCTCGTTTATCTACCATTTTATTAGCAATTACGGTATAGCAATTCTGATTTTCTCAGTGTTAATGAAATTACTTTTGTTTCCACTTTCGATTACTCAAGTACGCTCTACACAGAAAATGCAATTGCTTGCACCTGAAATTGCACGTATTCGTGAGAAATATAAAGATGATTCGGTTACTCAGCAGCAAGAAACAATGAAACTGTATTCGGAATACGGTATCAACCCCGCAGGAGGGTGTCTGCCGATGGTATTGCAAATGCCGATTCTCTATGCCTT
>CALMMI010000298.1 GCA_937868245.1 uncultured Ignavibacteria bacterium
TGAAGGTCTCGCAATATAATAAACAAATTGGTCGCCTTCTTTATGATAAGCAAAACCTAAATTCGCACTTTGATACTCACTAAGTGCATCCGAATTACCAAAGAGATTTAGACCAACTCGAACACTGTCTTTTCCATTGATAGTAGAATGTGTACCGGTCATTTCTTTAAAACTTCGTACTAAATTAAAAACGAAGTGTGCATTACCTTCTGAATCCAAAACTACATCAAATTGATTACCACAGGCTGGAACTGTATCTGTTCGGATTCTAGCACTGTCAGCATCATAGAATGAAGTATCTATGTTTGAATAATTTGCACGGTATGCGTAGAAAGGCAAGCTCCAGGTTTTTCCATTATCTGTAGATTTACGATAAAATGCATCCGAATTAGGGAACTGTCCGTAAAGGACTACTACATTATTTCCACGAGCAGCTATAGCATACGAATCTCCACCTGCACCGTAAGGGAAAACAGCACCATTTGCATCGAAAGCATCTTTATTGGTAAATACTTTTTCTGCTTCCCAAGTTTTACCCTTATCTGTCGAGCGGCGATAACAAAGTAAGTTTAGAGTTTGATCATTGGTTGTAGTTGAATTAACATTGGTATTATAAATAACATGAACAATATCTTGTCCATCTACAGCAGCACGAGGCCATGTGGATGTAGTGTTATCTACTGTTGTACGTGTAAAGGTATTGTCTCCATAATCGCTTGTCTTAAAGAAATCTACAGGAGTATGCGACGGAGTACCTACGCTACCATCCTTAAACTGAACAATTGATGGCCATCCACGTCTTTCAGGTTGACCGCTTACTTTTTCAGCTTCCATTTTTTCCCATGTATCATATTGATTTACAGGAGCATCAGGATTTGTAACATCTATAAATGCATAATGTGCACCTCTTGAAGAATTAAATCCGGGAGCATCCAATTGTCCGTTTGAAGTTCCTTTCGAAGAATCCTTTGCTGCCATCCAAAACATTTGGGTGAATTTGTTTGTTCCGTCATCAAAATATGCTATGCGTTCAGGCATTGAATTATTCGTCTGAAAATCATAGTACGTATATCCGATTTTCAGTCCAGGCAATGTAGCAGTGATTTTTTTATCACCACCTAACATCGTTCCGTTCTTGTTTTTTTTCGAGACATTTTTAATTTCTTTTTTTGATATTGGGGCAATTGGTGTACTTTCATCGGGGGATACCTGAACAAATTTTTTCAGAGTAGTACTTTTACCTTTTAGAGGTTCAACCACAGAATTTAGGCCTGGCATAGGTTTCATTTGCTGAGCATCACTAACTACAGCATTCCCCAAAAGACAACCCGCCGTTATTATAGAAAGAAGAAACGAATTTTTCATAAGAACTCCAATAAAACAAAAAATACACTAATAAACATCAACGAAAATAAGAAGATTTACCTAATGTTGCCAAACTTTAATTTTCCACACTGTAAATCTCGATAGATTTTTCGGCTTCGCTAAATGTTTTAAAATTTAATTTGCATTCCATATACCAACAATACGCCCGAATTTACATCACTTTGCTTACCTTGAACCATTGGTGAATTAACCATAAAAGCATTCGCTTCCGCTCCAAGAGTAAGTGCAACCCCTTTAACAACATCGTAACGTGCAAAAGCTCGTGTATAAGCCATTCCACCATCATTCGAGCCACCGGCTCCCAAACGTCCGTTCACAGAAATTTTTCCGTTTGAATAAACCATATACTCATAAAATGCAGCCCCCCAGTACATCGTTTTATCCATAGAGTATTCTACTTTTTTTTCTTCAAAACCTGATGCTAAACTCTGTGATGCCCTTACTACAGATGCCTCGGGTATATCACCGGGAAGAATTGCGTCAGGACCGTCTGCACCAAGAATCTTTGACTTTGAAAGAACAGAGGCTGTTCCTGCCCGAGAAGCAAGATACGTTCCGCCACCTTGGTATGTATAGCCCTTATACCCTATTTCAACTCCTACCCTACTGTTTTCATCCAATGAATATGCTATGCTTTGTGATACAGCCATAGAAGCAACCGAATTTTCACGGCTGCTCGTAACATTGTTTGCTACAAAAGTACTAACTTGGATTTCTGTTTTTTCAGAAGCTGCTTCTGCAATCTCAGCAATTGTAGGCTCCGTAGGATTCTTCGTCAATGAGAACGTTGGAGGTATAAAAACATTAGGCTTAGATGCAAACGAATTACCGGAAGCTGCAGGAGTAGTGAAACCACCTTGAGATGCAATTTTAATTTCAGGAAGAGGTAATGTAACATTAGCGTTAGCTTGAACTTCGTTATTTGCTACAGGTGGCAGCATTGGTGCTGAAGTTTCATTGTTATCTACAACAACATCGCCGGTAGATACTACGGATGCCAAAACCCTATTTGTAGATACAAACTTTGAACGACCGGAATATCTTGTTCTGTTTTCCCTATCTGAAGAAGGAAGTAAACTTTCAACTTGAGAGTTACTTGATTTACTTTCTACATTTGAAGCAAAAATAGATTTTCTGCCCACGAACATATCGCTAAACGGTACGGTGCAAACAAGTAATAAGGCAACTACAAATGAACTCAATCTTGTAAGATTGCTTTTAAATGCCTGTATCTTTTGCTCTCGTAACTTTGCTTTTACGATCGCTTCTTGAGCTGCAAATTTCATTGTAATTTTTGCTTCGGTTTCCAACAGGAAATCACTTGGAACTACAATAGAATCAGCATCTTCGAGCATTGAGAAATGC
>CALMMI010000299.1 GCA_937868245.1 uncultured Ignavibacteria bacterium
CATTAAATGGTTCACCCAATTTTTGCTCGATTACCGTAACTCCTGCATCTTCAAATATTTTGACAGATTTTTTGTATATCATTTCAACACCGGCAAGTAAGCTTTGATAATCATTGCTTTTCTGTGCAGCATTGAGAGCAGAATGCAGGTCATCAATTACAGGAAGCATTTTGAACAGAAGATGCTGGTTTGCATATTCGGTTAGTTCTTGTTTTTCTTTAGCAGTTCTCCTGCGGAAGTTCTCCAGTTCTGCCGTACGGCGCAGAACTTGCTCGCGCAAATCATCCCGCTCTTTTTCGAGAGCTGTAATTCTTTCATTTACCGGTGAAGTTTGGTTTGGTTGCTGTTCATGTGAATCTGAATCCGATTCATGATGGAGTTCTAGTGTATCGTCGTTCATAGCTTGTTTTCCTTGAATATCTTCTGTACGCATATAACTGTTATAGAGATTTTTTAGTTTTCCGCCCATATTTCGGGGGGGAGTATTTTTATCGTTCATTTCCATAAAACATTCCTTCGAAAATGTGCATTTTAGTTGTATTGATATAATACATCTGCTATATGACGAATTTTAGTGTCTGTTTCTTGTGAGAATACAGCCGATTTTCTACATCATTCTGAAATTTTTCATTAGAACTATTGAATCCCAACCTCTTTTATCCTGCAGCTAAAAAGAAACCGCCCTTCGATATTATTCACGAAAGGCGGTAACATTCTATGTCTTAAAAACAACCTAACAGGTTTATTTTCCTTTAACTAACGGAACAGTAATCATAGCAACATTCTGCTCTCCGTCTCCAAGCGAATCTATCATCAATCCGCCATTCATTCTGCGGACAGCACTTGCAGCCAACCCAAGATTGAACATAACATCATTTTTATCTTTTGGCAATGCTTCCACAAGTTTGGTAGATTCATTTTTGTAAATCTTGATAGCACTTGCAACAGTAGCATCCGGCGAGGAAAGCATTTCGATCTCTACCAGATTTTCGTATGTATTTGCACGTACTGTAACATCAATCTGGCAATTTGGAATTCCTCCGCTAAGAGCTAAATATGTTTTAACTAACGATTCAACAAATAAGTCTTCATGAACAAGTGCTACTGTATTTTCACCGTCTTTTTGCACTGTTACTTTCACACCATTACCTTTAGGAAGTTCTGAGTTAAGTTGCTTCTGAACTTTAGCAGTTATTGACGAGAAACGTACTTTATCGCGCTCAAATGCACCTTCTACTTCTTGATCGCCTGCTATATCAATAATATCGGTAACGAATGTGAATAGTTGTTCAGAACTTTCTTCTGCAGTTGCAATGAATTCCTGCCGTTCTTCATCGTTGGAGTATGTTTTGGAGGATAGAAGCTGTAAGAATCCCATCGTACCGGTTAATGCATCACGCAAATTACGACTCAAATCTCTCATAAATCTAGATTTGAACTCACTGGCTTCCAGAGCTGATTGCTCGGCAAGCTGAACCTGTTTATTCTTGAGTTGAAATTGTGCTTCGGCGGTTTTCTGGAGTGTAATATCACGCCCTACTGCATAAATAAGACCATCTGCACGGGAAACAGTCAGATTCCAACTTAACCAGCGTGTCTCGCCTGATTTTGTTATAGTTTGAACATCGAACATAACTCCAACTTCATCCTTTGCTGATGCTAAATCGTTTTCTAATTTTGTTGCATCATTCGGGACAAGGAAACTATCGAATATTCTCTTACCAACTAATTCATCCTCTGTGAATTGAAGTACGGTTTTAACTGCCGGACTCAAAGATTTCCATTGACCTTTTAAGTCCATTACGGCAATAATATCTTGTGAAGATTCTACGATTCTGCGTTGTGAACGTGTCATCTTGTCTGCTAAATCGAGAGCGCGGGCACGGGCTGTTACAATTGAGAGCACAAAACCGAATCCAATAAAACTGGTAACAACACCTCCGAGTAATGCAAGCAGTGGCAAAATACCCTGAAATTCACCACCGAAATTAGGAACAGTTGCAAAAGCCACCCGGATTTCACGGTCGGCAATTTTGAAACTTCTATCTTCACTCAAAAGAGGGTTAGCCGGCTGGACTTTTCTGTTGGCGGAAGCAAAAATACTTTGATCTGAAGCAGACTTATCAAAGCATTCAAAAGTAATACTCGTGTCGCTTGCAGCAGCGTTATTGGTAATCGCGCTGTTGAAAAACCCTAAAGCGTCCAGTTCCACCATTACAACACCATCAATTTTATCACCTTTAAGGGCAATTTCTACGGGGTCTGTAATTTTTTTGTGAACGGAAAACATTAACAGGAATCCTGTGGTATCAGGACGTACCTTATAGAACGGAGAACATGTAATAGCTTCTTGGGTTCTTGACTTCTCTATAGTTTCGGCAGCCTCTTTTTGAGTTGCAAAGTCGAAACCGGTTCTATGGTTGTTTTTCTCTAACGGAACGATGTATTCTACAGGATAATAGTGGTCACGGTTTCCTTCGGGACGGATTGCATAGTCATAATACCGCTCGGAGCGAGCATAATAAACGAACTCCTCCTTTTCTTTTTCAGTGACTGCCGGTACATAGGCTACACTTAATATTGAAGGATAGGTACGGGTGGGTATCGAACCGTAGAGTTCAAATACACCTCGTACGACTTGAACCGAGTTTTTATATAAACCGTCGAACGAATTTAGAATTTGGTTTTGCCTGTCGTATGCTCCTTGAAGGCGGGTCATTACCGATGATGCCGCCTTGTTGAAGGCAGCA
Organism: uncultured Ignavibacteria bacterium; assembly: GCA_937868245.1. Taxonomy (GTDB): domain Bacteria; phylum Bacteroidota; class Ignavibacteria; order Kapaibacteriales; family UBA961; genus JADJXV01. The sequence continues at coordinate 2,751 of CALMMI010000299.1, forward strand.
A
>CALMMI010000300.1 GCA_937868245.1 uncultured Ignavibacteria bacterium
ACTCCCCACAATATACCGCTCTCTCCGAACATTTTGAAAAAGTAAAGAACGTACATTTAAGGGAGCTTTTTGAACAAGAAAATAACCGTTTCAAAGAGTTCTCACTTGTATTTGAATCCATCCTTATTGATTACTCCAAACATCGAATTACTAGAGATACAAAGAAGCTCCTGATAGAATTTGCGAAAGCATCGGGGCTGAGTGAAGCTATTGAATCGCTTTTCCTAGGAAAAAAAATCAATACTACCGAAAACCGTTCCGTACTTCATACTGCATTAAGAAACAGAACTAATACTCCTGTTGTGGTCGATGGAATTGATGTGATGTACGAAGTAAATGCAGTCCTCCATAAAGTTAGGTTATTTACAGATCAAGTCAGATCCGGTGAGCACCTGGGATTCACAGGAAAACAAATAACAGATGTTGTGAATATCGGAATAGGCGGTTCGGATTTAGGACCCAAAATGGTTACTCATGCACTCACGCACTTTTCCAAAAGGGATTTGAATGTGCATTTTGTATCAAATATCGATTCAACTCACCTTTCTGAAACAGTTAGAAATCTCGACCCCGAAACAACACTTTTCATAATTGCATCAAAAACATTCACAACAGACGAAACAATGACGAATGCACATACTGCACGCTCATGGTTTCTTTCAAGTGGGGCGAAGGATGATGATATCGCAAAACATTTTGTTGCAGTTTCAACGAATTTTCCAGCAACAACAGAGTTTGGAATTGACCCTGATAATGTATTTATCTTTTGGGATTGGGTAGGGGGTAGGTTCTCTTTATGGTCGGCAATTGGTTTACCGATTGCATTATCCGTAGGATTCGAGAATTTTGTTGAGTTGTTGGAAGGGGCGGAAACGATGGACTTACACTTCCGTCATACTGATTTTGAAGATAACATTCCCGTCATTCTTGCACTTTTGGATGTATGGTATATTAATTTCTTTGGAACGGAATCTCATGCAATTCTGCCATATAGCGAATACTTGAGACTTCTTCCGGCATATTTGCAGCAGGCAGAAATGGAAAGCAACGGTAAATTCGTACAAAAAAACGGTGAACGAGTAGAGTGGAATACTGCTTCGGTAATATGGGGACAACCAGGTACTGATAGCCAGCATTCATTCTTTCAATTATTGCACCAGGGGACACGGCTTATTCCTTGTGATTTCATTGCAGCAGCACGTTCGCACAACCATATAGGCAGTCATCAGGAAAAACTAATGGCAAATTTCTTTGCTCAAACAGAAGCGTTAATGCAAGGGAAAACAGAAAGCGAAGCAAGGGCAGAACTTGAATCAGCCGGACTTAATGAAGAAGCAATTGCAAAACTGCTTCCACATAAAGTATTTGAAGGTAACCGTCCGAGTACCACCATTCTTCTTGACGAACTTACTCCGCGTTCATTAGGAAGTTTGATTGCCATGTATGAACAAAAAATATTTGTGCAAGGGATATTGTGGGGTATCAATTCATTCGACCAATGGGGTGTGGAACTTGGGAAACAGCTTGCAAAGAAGATACTGCCGGAGCTTACCTCCAATGAACAAGTTTTATCGCATGATGATTCTACTAATGGGTTGATTGCTGCTTGGAAGAGGATGAGGTGATATATATATTTATACTATAGACCTTCAAGGTTTCCGAAAACCTTGAAGGTCTTCCAATGTAAAGTTCTAAACACTGTAATATAATTACATCTCCACAAACCCAATCTTCTTATAAACCTTCCTAACTGTCTTCCGCGCCCTTGCCCGTGCAGTTTCAGCCCCCTTAGCTAAAAGATCATGAAGCATCGTAGGATTACTGCGAAGCTCAACAAACCGTTCACGAATCGGGCGCATCAAGCCTACCATTGCTTCACCTACAGCCTCTTTAAATTCTCCATACCCCAAGCATGTAAATTCCTGTTCAATCTCGGCAAATGTTTTGCCTGTGGCAGTATGATACAATGTCATTAAATTCGCTACTCCTGGACGATTCTTTTCATCATATTTAATATCAGTTCCCGAATCAGTAACTGCACGTTTGATTTTAGAACGGATTGCATCATCAGAATCATCCAAAAAGAGAGTAGCCTTTTCGTTTTCATCAGATTTCGACATCTTTTTTGTCGGGTCTTGCAAGCTCATAATCCTTGCACCCATAGGTGGGATAAAAGGCTCAGGCACAGTAAACGTAGGCGAATAATGAAAATTAAACCGTTCTGCAAGATTACGGGTTAGCTCCAAGTGCTGCTTTTGGTCATCTCCAACAGGAACCAAATCAGCTTGATACACTAAAATATCAGCAGCCATGAGAATTGGATAGGCGAATATTCCAACGTTATTACTCTCAGAATTTTTTTGCGATTTATCTT
>CALMMI010000301.1 GCA_937868245.1 uncultured Ignavibacteria bacterium
AGGATATGAAAAAGAAGGATTGACGGAATTTGTTGAACAAATTCAAAAAGCATTGCAAAATCGTTTGCAGCACAAGGATGAAGTGAATACCCTTGAGTTGAATAAAGTGTATAAAGAGAATATACTTTCAGGTAAAGAAGTTGCTATTAGTGATGATGAAGGATTCGAATCGGAAATACATGCAGCAATAAATCCAAACGACAGCTTAAATATAGTTGTTGCTCCAATTAGAACAACTCTTGATCCTTTAGCCGGACTTTCCTGCCCAATATTTTACACAAAAGATTTTGGAAAAACATGGAAGAAAAGTACATTTGAAACTAAACCAAAAGACCCTACTGCCATTTCAGTGGGTGGAGGCGACCCAATGTTTGCTTTCGATGCAAATGGTAAACTATATCTTTCGTGGATAAACCTTTATATCAAGAATTTTGACCTGAATGTATATTACGAAGATATGGCATGGGCTTATTCAACGGATGGGGGGGCATCATGGAAAAGAGAAGCAAAAGGATTAATAGGTAGTACCACTATTACCGGTCAAAATAGTACTGAGTTTTTTGATAAACAATGGATGATGGTTGATCAGACAAATTCACCGTATCGCGGTAATCTTTACGCAGGAATTTTTCATCCTAACGGGACTGAACAACGGGTAGGTTTGCGCCGTAAAGAAGCAAAATCAACTGATTTTGAGCAAACTACAGCGCGTCCTCTTGGTGATGATTACTCACTAAATCAATTTACCAGTGTAGATATAGACCAAGACGGTGGTGTGCATTTAACATATTTTGGAGATAAAACCGACAACCAATTTCACCCGGCTTTATACCATGCTGTTTCATTAGACGGTGGTAAAACTTTGCAACAGGAAGTGAAAATAAGTGATGTTCAAATTCAGCGTTTTTCTCTTGGACAACTTACAGATTCGATAGTTGGTATTCAGCCTTCGCGTTTATATCCGTGCCCACATTTCGTTATTGATAAATCAATAAAAAGCAGTTTCAAGGGAAGTTGTTATATGGTTTGGACAGCAAATGGTGTTACCAAAAAAGAAAAAAATGGTTTGGATATTTATTTTAGCCGTTCGAATGATAATGGTGAAACGTGGAGTACACCTTTTGTAATTAATGACGATGTAAAAGGGAAAGTAAAAGATCAATATTACCCATCCATCACCATAAATCCTAAGGGAGTTATTTGTATAGCATGGTACGATCGCAGAAATGACCCAAGTAACGTAAATACAGATGTATTTATGTCATTTTCTTTCGACGGAGGAAAAAGCTTTATTAAGAATTTTGCTGTTACACAGAATCCAACCGATTTTTCAACAGTTGGTTTATTGAATAGCGGGTTTGGAATTGGAGATTACAATGAAATTGTTTCAACTGAAAATTATGCAATTCCTTTTTGGGGTGATGCCCGTAATAACGATGGTGACATGAATTTATACGCTGCCTTTGTACCGATCTCATCTACTACTGATGTAGCTGAAAAAGTTATTTCTTTTTCTGATGATTTTGAGTTATTTGATGCTTTCCCTAATCCGAGCAACATAACAACTAAAATTGGATTTCGCTTAACAAAACCATCAAATGTTAAATTGGAAATTATCGACATAGCCGGCAAAACTATTGCAACACTCTACAATGGTGTTGAGAATGAAGGAGAACATTTTACACTGTTCGAATCTGGAACTTTGGAAGTAGGTACGTACTTCTACAGAATAACAACAAACTCAGGCTATGCAGTTAAAAAGTTGATGATTTCCAAATAACTCTAATTGGAAATTCAACTTATAGTGGACAAGTATAACCCTGCTATGAACCAATTGCCCGAACAACCACAATCGTCCGGTCATCATGCTGTTCCAATTCACCTTGGAATTGAATCACAGCACCACAAATTGCTGCTTCTGTTTCCGAAGCACTTTTGAATTGCTTTGAATTAACCAACGAAAGGAGGTTATCCTCACCAAACTGATCTTCGCTGCTGTTATATGCTTCAGTTACCCCGTCTGTATAGAATATCAACGTATTGTTTTCTACAAATGGGATAGTTACTTCTTCTAATTTGGATGCAAACAAATCACCCTTCACCAATCCTAATGCCAACCCTGCTGTATGAAGGTATTCAAAATGTCCGTTAAGGCACACAAGAGGCAATGTTTGTCCGGCACGGCATATTGTTACGGTTTTAGCATCTGTATCAAAGAGAGCAAGAATTAAAGATATAAACGATTTACGGTCGAGTGTAGAGTAGAGGTGGCGATTTACATGGGTAAGAATCTCCTTAGGTGAATCATAAAGATGAGCAGCCAAATGCATCATTCCTTGAATTTTAGACATATAAAGAGCTGCCGACATACCTTTTCCCGATACATCGGCCACTACCACCAATAGTTTCGACGGCGACACTTGAATGTAGTCGTAATAATCCCCACCAACAACAAGTGCAGGTTCATTCGAAGCACAAAGATCCAAGCCGTTTATACTTGGATTGCACTTCGGTAAAAGCTGCTGCTGTATGGCACGGGCAAGCGCAAATTCTTCCTGAATCTTTACTTTCTCTAGTTCGCTTAAATGCAAACGTGCGTTTTCAATAGCCACCGCAGCCTGCGATGCAACAGTTAACAGCAAATCAATATCTTCCTGTGAAAATGGCTTACCGTTCAGTTTTTTTCCTACATTTATCGTTCCTATCAGTTTATCTTTTAGCATCATTGGAACAGTAAGAGCTATTCCAAATTGGTTGATACGATCGTATTCAGAGCTGTTTAAGCGTGATTGGAGCGATGTGTTTGAATCAGCAAAGTACAAGGGTGCTTTCAGCTCAAGCATGAGTTTATAGAGGCTTCCTTCGTCATTGTCGGGAGTGTAGTAATCAGGGGGAATAATCTTTTCCATCGCAAAATTGTCGAACATAGCTGCAACTACTGTTTCCACATGCATAGTAGATGTAATTCGTTGCATGGTTGTTTGCAGGATTTCTCGAATGTTTATTTTTGACGGTAGTTCTCTGCTGAATTCCAAAAGTGCTTTTTGGTAATTGAGCCGTTCCTGATAGAACATTCTGTCGATTGCGTCCTGAGCCCGGCGTTTCATGGGATCTAAGGCAAAAGCTATTGCGAGTAATGCAATCACGTTCAAAAGCCTGCTTTCGGATAAGCCGAATGAGCTTTCGAGTACACTTCCCACACCAATCACCGTAAGAAGATATATTCCTGCCATAGCAGCCGTTAAACCTCCATAGACAAGACTTCTGCGTACTATTGCATCAATATCCATCAAGCCATACTTGAATATGCTGAACCCGAAGGAAACAGGCAAACCTATAAACAAAAGAGCCGGTGTAAGGAGAATTGGATTCGTAAAAATAGCATCTGAACGGGTAATATTTACAATTAACAAATAGGTAAATGTTGTTAGTGCTACGCCGATGCTTACAACTATTGGTCGGAGTTGATCTCTGTATTGAATGACGGATTTACTAAAGTAAACATAAAGAAAGATTGAAAGTCCGAAGGTAAAGAAAATCGAAGGGTTGAATAAAAAGAAGAGACTATTTCCATAAAATGGAAATTCGAAAATACGGAAGAAAAACAAAACAAATATTATCCACAAAGCTGTGGTAATACTAATGAGCGTAATCGAAAGTGCACGCCTGTGTTTTGGTGCTGTATCAATCGGGAATTTTGTGAAAAACAGTATGAATACAGGTGGAGCAAGTAGTCTTGCTGCAAAAAAAGTCAGCCAACAAATCAAACTCATGAACCCTTTAAAAGTCCCAATGATGGACAAGGCTTTTTGAGGATCGGATCCATATAATGTTAAAATATTAAGTTCTAAAACGGAAGGATTCTGGACTGCGAAGTATATCATTGTGATAAGTCCGAATACCCAAAATCTGAACTGCAATTCACCGGTAGGTTTTGTCATTCCAACAATAAAACCAACAACAAGGAATCCAAAACCAAGTAAGAAAAGTGAAAAAAATGCAAAATCAAATACCTTGATTATTCGGATTTTTACATCAAATTCTATGTTGTCACGCAGAATGGTGTACGTTACAATTTGATTCAAATGGACGCTATTGAGCATTACAATGGCGTCATTTCTATTAGAAAAAGGTTTGCCGTTGAACCGCACTAAATAATCACCGTCTCTAATATGTGCTTGGTCAGCCACCCCACCTTTTACAACTCTGCTTATCAAGTACATATTCTTTTCCGGTTTATACTCCCATAAGCATTCATCGTTGCTTTGGGCTTGCAAAACCATGATATTGATAAACATGTACACACATGGAACAAGAGCTGCTATCGTAACAATAGAAATAAAGATACGAAGTAATTTAGGCGAAATGGAGTTGATTGCGAATTTCATTGTTAGGGATTACAGCAAAAGCGAAGCAGTTTCTTTTGAGTTACTTGGAATTGTTGTAAATTTACGAAGGTTTTTGCAATTTTCCCTAAGATTGCGAATAATTTTACGGTAAATTTTAAGGGTATAATAATGGGAATTTCAATACCAAAACTGTCGATTCCATATTGGAAGTTTATAATAATTGTAGTAACCGGAGCATTTATTCAATGTGCAGGAATTACAAATCTGGTAATGCCTGCTAAAAATGATGCTAATTTAGGAGCTCAGATGGATGCGCAAATAAGAGCAAATCCAAAAGAATACCCGATTTTGAATGACCCGACATCACGTCAGTATTTGCAGAATATGGTAAATCAAATTCTACAATCACCCGAGATAAAATACAAAGGTACGTTTCCATATAAAGTAGAGATTATTAAAGACGACAAGACAATCAATGCTTTCTGTACACCCGGAGGATATATTTATGTCTATACCGGTTTAATCAAAATGCTTGAAAATGATGCAAGCCTTGCTGGAGTAATAGGTCATGAAATTGCACATGCGGAACGGCGCCACAGTGCCCAGCGTATGGTGCAGGCATACGGTGCACAAACTGTGCTGGAAATAGCATTAGGACAAAATTCAAATAAGACAGTTGAGCTTGCTGCTAATATGTTTACAGGTCTTGCATTGCTCAAAAACAGTAGAAGCGACGAAAGCGAAGCTGATGAATATTCATTTAAGTACTTGCAATCTACAAGCTGGTATCCTGGAGCAATTTCTTTCTTTTTCGATAAAGTAAAAGGACAAGGCGGTAATGCAATTGAAGGGTTACTCTCAACACACCCTCAGCCGCAGGATCGTTTAGATGCGGTAAATAAACGTGTAAAAGATGCCAAAATACCGGCACCAACCGAAAGTACTTTATCTTCCCGCACGTATGCCGACTTTAAAAAAAGATTACCATAAAGCCTAAAAAATATTCTTAACAGATTACATTCATTTGAATACCATGACGATTTCGGAACAACTTATAACGATTCAGCAAAAAAATCAGTCACGTTTATGTGTCGGCTTGGATACTGTGATTGCTAAACTGCCTCTTGCTCTAAAGAGTAAACCCGAGAGCATTTACGAATTTAATAAAGCAATAATAGAAGCAACAGCCAACGAAGTGTGTGCGTATAAAATCAATTTTGCCTTCTATGAACAGTACGGAGCAGAGGGCATGGAGGCACTACGTAAATCGTTAGAATGTATTCCCGGGAACATTATAACAATTGCTGATGCAAAGCGTGGCGATATTGGCAATACATCCCGTGCGTATGCAACCTCTGTTTTTGAAGAAATGGATTTTGATGCAATCACTGTAAGTCCTTATATGGGAAGAGATTCAATTGAGCCATTTATGGAATATGAAAATAAGATTGTTTTTATATTGGCTCTTACTTCCAATCCGGGGTCGGCAGACTTCCAACGATTAGTTTCAGATGGCAAGCCCATTTACCGTCATGTTGTTGAAAAAGCTCATACTTGGAAAAGCAAGAGTACACTCGGCTTTGTAGTTGGGGCTACTCATCCTCAGGAAGTGGAGGAAATTAGAACTTATAGTTCGGATAGTATTTTTCTAATTCCTGGTATTGGTACTCAAGGCGGGGATGCTTCTGCAACAATGAAAGCGAACGGCAATGCACCTGCAATTGTAAATGTTTCCAGGGCAGTTCTTTATGCCTCCAATGGAATTGATTTCGAAAGTAAAGCACATGAACAAGCACAATTTTATCGGAAGGAGATTGGAATGTGAGCAATGCTTTGGTTAATACCATTAGTGAAACAGCTTTGCAACGCGGAGTTCATTCTCTGCTGAGCGAGCCGTCGCGTATATGGAAAACCCAAAGCGGCAAACATCTCCAGACCCTCTCACCGGGTAGGCTTAATGTACACGATGGAGCGGATTTTCTTGATGTTGCGATACTAATCGAAGGAGAAATTGTAATAGGTAATGCTGAATTTCACCGAAAGGCTTCAGACTGGATTTCTCACCGACACGCAGATAATCGTAATTATGATGATTTGTTACTCCATTTGGTTTTTGTTCATGATATATCCGGTTCTTTTGCACGTGAAACCGTAGTTCTTCCTGCTGATGAAGTACTTGAAATTCTTAAGAATCAAAAGACTGTTCAGGATGCTTCACAGGACAGGGACGTGATGGAGGATTTACAGGATTATTCACTTCTTAGATTACTACGCAAATCGTCCGAAATGCAAATTGAGGTCAATACAAGTGGGTTGAAAGCTGCTTTTTTGGGGTCTATTCGAGACTTCATCCATAATTTCAAAAAGAAAAGGCGCAGACCGGTCTATTCTGACGAAAGACTTCACTATCTGACCGAAAACATAGGTGTTTCAGCTTTGTTTGTCTATTTTGAGCAAGTTGTTTCAAATACATCAACCGAAAGTTTTGCGCATACTATGAAACAATTGCTCACTAAAAAATTGGTTAACGAAGGTGCCGGTTTACGACGAGAAATTGTTTTGAATTGTTTTCTCCCGGCAATTATTTCGGCTGCAGATGCAAAACTCAGGATTGAAATATTTGCTTGGTTTTGGTCGGTGAATGCTCTTGGTAAGTATGGAGCTTTGAAACGACGATTTCCTACTGTTCCTCAAGAATTTTTGTGGCAACAGCAAGGTCTTTTGGAGTTTATCCGAACGAACGGATTAAAAGGCATGATGTGTTCCGAAGCAATCAAAGGGTATGGTTTTGCTGAAACCTTACATTTCTATCGAACTGCAAGCCAGCCACTGAGTCGTGAGGTGAGTATCATATTAGAACAGGCGGAAGAAATTGAAAGCGGGGAATTTGATGAAATGGATTGAAAATCTATTCCGCAAACTCGGTTTCTTTTTTTTTAGACTTATTCTAAGAAACAAGCATGTGCAATTACCGTTGAATGCATCTAAATTCAAGAAGATTTTACTGCTCCGTTATGATGTTTTGGGTGATATGATTGTCACCACACCGTTATTCAATGTATTAAAGTCTAAACTGCCAAATGTTGAAATACATGTTTTAGGTACTACGCGAAATGTGGGTTTGCTTTCGTATGATAATCGTATCAGCAAAGTATTATGTTATGAAAAAACGGTTTCCTCCCTGATGAAAATCAGAAGGGAAGCGAAGGCTGAGGGATACGATTGTATTCTGCCGTTGGTGTTTAATAAATCGACCAATGCCGGTTTATGGGCAAACTGGATGGGTGGTAGCAAAACTGTCAAAATTGGATGGACAAACTCATGGCGGAGGGAACTTTACAAGTCATTATATAATGCTCAAATTCCTTCGATAGAAGCACCGGGCGATAAAATGACAATGAGTCAAATTATCGTTTATTTTGCTTGTAAGTCTTTCGGTTGGAAATATAGTAGTGATTTGGTAAAACTAAGTATTGTGTTGGCTCCAAAACATGAGCAGTTTGCTCATGAATATTACTATCAATTTAAAGAACATAAAACAGTTCTCATTAATGTTTCAGCAGGAAAAGTTAGCCGGGAAATGCCTGTTGATACGGTAAGTACGCTAATAAAATTGTTAACCGATACGTATCCTCATTGTGTTGTATTGTTAAACGCTACCAAACAAGATACTGATAAGGCGAAGCATTTGGAATCTCAATTTCCGGGAAAAGTACAAATATTGCCATACTCACCGGATGTTCTTAATTTCTGTGCATTAGTAAAGTTGTGTAATGTTGTAATTTCTCCTGATACTGCCATTATTCATATTGCCTCTACGTTTGATATTCCTGTGGTAGGGCTTTATAAAAATTCTGAGCATCATTGTAAGGAATGGGGACCTCAGCATAGTAAGGCAATATTAGTTCACCCTGACGAAGAGACCGGTGAGGTAAGAACAATACAACATGATAAGATTTTTAGTGCTTTCCAAGAATTAAACAACCGATTTACTTTTATTTAAACCGTGGCAGACAATTTATAATGAATATCCCTTCGTATGAGCCGCGTGTATTGGTAATAGGTGGAAACCCTTTAAGTTGGAAAACCAGAGAAATACCGGCAACAAAAGAAGTAATAAATGGTGTTGAAGCATGGGCTTTTACATTTTGGGGTGATTACAAAGGGTATGGTATAGTTAAAGAACAGGATATTCCCAATTACGATATTATTATTGCAAATACGAATATTGGATGTTTACCGGAATATTTACGGTTAAGAAATAAGCTCTCGTCAAACTCTAAGTGGATTGCACTTATAGAAGGATCTGCATCCGATTATCTGAAGCCACAGCCGTATGTTAAGGAGGCATTAGATGCCGCTCACATTGTAAATTGTATAAACAGACATTCACTTTCCTTTCTAAGGGCTTTAACTTCCTCGAGAGTCGAATATCTGGGCATTCCATATCCAGCTGAAAATATCAGAAAATTTGCTGTTCCGTTTCACAAGCGAAAAAAAGAAATTTTGATTTGCCCAACTCTTACAACAAGGTGGAACGATTATTTAGTAGCTCGCAAACTTGGTTTGAAGTTCTATGGATTTGAAAAGGTTTTAACACGTAAGCCGAAAGCTATTGTGCATAATTATGTGAATCACAAGTCGTTCCTTAATAAATGGGCAGTGTTTGATAAAGTAAGTGGATTATATAAGGATACATCATTGCAGATTAAACCGATGGCTCCTTTGGAAACAGTTTTTACTATTACAGGTAATTCTCTTCTGTGGATAAATTTAGATGACCGCTACACATGGGGTAGGAATGTTTTGGATGCAGCTGCCTTGCAAATCCCTGTAATTTCTACACGTTCAACAGGTCATGCCGAGGAATTTTTCCCTGAAACACTGGTTGATGATGAGTTTGATATCGATACTGCAATAAACATAGGAAAAAGACTTATTACCGATGAAGAATTTTATAAATCAGTTACAGATATTCCTCTAGAAAAATTTGAACATCTAAGCCATGAATCCATGAAAAAAACACTGCTGGGTTGGCTTTGAATATAGTAAGATAAAGGTAGTAAAAACAAGCATATTAACATTCTTTTTGAACAATTTCTATATATAGGAACGAACAGGCTATGAACAAAAAAACAATCTTAATAACCGGAGCCAACGGCGAAATCGGACATACTCTACTTGAAGACCTAACAAAACAGGGACATTCAGTAATCGCTATCGATCTTCATCCTCTTTCACCGGAGCATGAATCTTTATGTGAAGAAGTAATTGTAGGTAATATTTTAGATGAGGATGTAATTCGAGCAGCTGAAAAATACGACATTCATGAAATCTATCACCTTGCAGCATTGCTTTCAACTAGTGCTGAACGCAATCCTGAACTCGGACATCGTGTTAACGTAGAAGGAACATTAAACTTCTTACAGTTGGCATATCGCCTCGGGAAACGCATGGGAGAACCTGTTAAGTTCCTGTTTCCAAGTACTATTGCAGTCTTTGGCATTTCTTCATTAGAAGAGAAAATGAGAATTGGAAAGGTAACGGAGAATGATTGTCTGATGCCGATGACAATGTATGGTGTAAACAAACTCTACAATGAACATCTGGGAAGATATTACTCTGAGCTTTACAAACGCTTGTCACCTGAAAAAGAAACAGGTTTCATAGATTTTCGTGGTGTTCGCTTCCCGGGATTAATATCAGCATTTACTGTTCCAACCGGCGGAACAAGTGATTTTGCTCCTGAGATGATTCATTCAGCAGCTCAACACAAACCCTATGCATGTTTTGTGCGTCCTGATGCACAAATTCCCTTTATGGCAATGCCTGACGGGGTTAGAGCATTGATTGAACTTGCTGCAGCCCCTGCAGAGAATTTATCAAGAAGAATCTATAATATCGGCGCATTTGCTCCATCGGCAGGTGAAATTGCCGAAATAGTTAAAAACGCTTTTCCTGATACGGTAATAACCTTCAGTCCTGATGAAAAACGCCAAGGAATAATTGATTCATGGCCTTCTGATGTAGATGATTCGGCAGCAAGAAATGATTGGGGCTGGAAACCTGAATATGATTTAACCCGGACATTTAATGAGTATCTACTGCCGAATATTACTAAAATGTATTCTTAAAGTAAATCATCGTAATGATTGATAATAAAGTAAAATACACTAATTCTCTGATTCACGAGCAATCTCCGTATTTGTTGCAACATGCACATAATCCGGTGGATTGGCGGGCATGGAACGATGAAACCTTTGCATTAGCCGAACGGGAGGATAAACCGATTTTCCTCTCTATCGGCTATGCAACGTGCCATTGGTGTCATGTGATGGAGCGTGAATCGTTCGAGGATGTGGAAGTTGCCGAATTATTAAATGCTAATTTCATTTCCGTAAAACTCGACAGGGAAGAACGACCCGATATTGATTCTGTGTATATGGAAGTATGTCAGGCAATGGTTGGGCACGGCGGGTGGCCACTTACAATATTGATGATGCCCGACAAAAAACCTTTTTTTGCAGGAACGTATTTCCCAAAACGGAGTAGTTTAGGTCGTGCTGGTATATTAGATATTCTGGATAAAATCAACTCACTTTGGAAAACAAACAGAGAGAAAATTGTAGAGTCAAGTACATATATCTTTACTGCATTGCAAGCAAAATCCGAACAGGATTTTTACTCTGAGTTGCCTCAAGATATATTAGAAAAAACAGTTGATTCATTTACTACAAATTTTGATAGAGTAAATGGTGGATTCAGGCAGAGCCCTAAGTTTCCAAGTCCGCATCAACTTTGTTTTTTATTGAGAATGTATAGGAAAACAGGAGAAAATTCTACCCTTCAGATGGTAGTAAAGACTCTTAAATCTATGGCATACGGAGGGATTTGGGATCATATCGGGTATGGATTCCACAGATATAGTACCGATGAAAAATGGTTGTTACCTCATTTTGAAAAAATGCTGTATGATCAAGCGTGGCTTACAATTGCTTTCACAGAGGCATATCAACTGACGAAAGATGAAGAATTCAGAACAACGGCTGAAAATATTTTAGCGTATGTAAAGGCAAAGCTAACATCCGAATCGGGTGCTTTCTTTTCAGCTGAAGATGCTGACAGTGAAGGAGTAGAAGGAAAATTTTACGTTTGGAATGTAGATGAAATTACCGAAATTTTAGGAGAAAAGGATGCTCTTCTTTTTAATGAAATTTATTCAATAGAAAGATATGGTAATTTTCAGGATGAAGCCTCCGGCGAACAAACAAGAGATAATATTCCACATCTCTCAACATCCTTAGAAAATTGTGCTTTAATGCATAAAATTGACAGCGAATTACTAAAAGAAAAACTTGAAAAAATCAGAATAAAATTATGGGAAAAAAGGGAAGTAAGAGTACATCCACTTTTGGATGATAAGATACTTGCCGATTGGAACGGAATGATGATTGCAGCGTTTGCCAAAGCAGGAGCTGCTTTTCAGAATCCTAATTTTACTGAAAGTGCAGAAAGGGCATGGAAGTACATTCAAAGTACAATGATAGATTCAAACGGTGGATTGTTACACAGAAGCCGTAATAACAAGTCAGCAATTCCTGCTTTTTTGGATGATTATTCAGCACTTGCCTTCGGACTGTTCGAGCTATATCAAACAACCGGAAAATATGAATATATAGAAGAATGTACCCGCCTTACGGAAGAAACGGTGAAGTTGTTTGAAGCAGAAAATGGCGGATTTCTCCAAACAAAAAAAGGAAATGATGCAACTCCGTTTTCCGGACAAAAACAGGTGTACGATGGAGCGATTCCATCCGGCAACTCGATGATGATTCATACTTTGTTTAGATTAGGGACATTACTTCAAAGAAACGATTTTTTATCCTGCGGGATAAAAGCTATCTACTCTTTTGGAAAGCAGATTGAACAATATCCTACAGGGTTTGCTTGGATGCTGTCGGCATTAGAGTTTTTTACGGGGTCAAGACAGGAAATAGTGATTAAAGGCGAAATTGATAATGCATTTATTCTGTCTGCTACTAAGCGGTTACTACAAGAATTTATGCCGGGGTCTGTGATTATGTATAGTGATGGTGTTTCTCAAACCCCAATTCAAACAGAGCAATATGACCTGAAAGGGGGCAATGCTGCTGTTCTTGTTTGTGAAAATTATCATTGTAATCTGCCGATGACAACGGTAGAACAACTTGATGAGTTTATCAGTTCTGAATCAACGGTTCGAGGAACGCATATATGAAATACATTCTGATGTTCCTTACATTCTCTGTTTTTTTAGGCATTTTCCGCTTGTTTGCAATTGATACATATTCAGTAACAGCATTTGATGTAGGACTTGTTATTTTCTATATCTATACTGCAAAAAAGGTTTTATGGGATGGTCAAGCTCTCGAGTATCCTAGAAGTCCGAGTGTATATTTTCTTTGTGGGATGGTTTTGATAGCACTGCTCTCGGGTGTTGCACCTATATTGGAAGGTAATTTAAACAGAGAGATGCAATATCTCAAAACT